>CAZIPP010000008.1:0-29784 GCA_964541215.1 uncultured Oscillospiraceae bacterium | reverse complement strand
GCAAGATGGGTAGAAGTCCAATTGGATTTCGCACCGCCGGGTGCTCCGCCACCGGGTGCTCCACCGCCGGGCGCTCCACCGCCAGGTGCTCCACCACCGGGTGCTCCACCGCCAGGTGCTCCACCACCGGGTGCTCCACCGCCAGGTGCTCCTCCACCGCCCTGAGGACCACCTGCTCCGCCGGGTGCTCCTCCGCCGGGTGCTCCACCACCGGGTGCTCCACCACCGGGCGCTCCACCGCCGCCCTGAGGGCCACCTGCTCCGCCGGGTGCTCCACCACCGGGTGCTCCGCCAGGACCACCCATACTGATTTCAACAGCACCCACGATTTTACCGAATCTGTCGATATTGAAGCTTACCTCGTGCTGGCGTTTCTTGGTATAGGTGTTGTCATCATCCATGGTAACGTAAGGTACAGGGTAAGGTACGGAATTCTGTATCTGCAGCAAGGGAGTATAGCTCACGTGCAGCGGTCCACCGTCCTGAAGCCACAGTCCGCCTCCGTCGGGAGGATCAAGCTGTGCAGCAGCTGCAGCACCGCCGGGCTGCATACCGGGACCGCCTGCGGGTGGATTGACCACCTTGTCATAGGCATCATGACCGGAGTTGGTAGAGTCAAAACTACCGCCAAGGTCAGGGCAGACCTGTTCGTGCAGATATCTCCACTCGCCGTTTTCAAACACAAAATCGGAACCGTATCTTTCCCACAATGTCATGCATTTTGCCTTAAAGTTAGCATTAAGAGTACTGAACAGAACACCGGGAGTAAGGAAGGATGCACGAGCCGTCATGCCGTCGTCAGCCACTTCGATAATATCGGTGGCAAGGGTATGCATAGCCACTTCACGGCAGGAACGGGCATCGAAGTGACCCAGCTCCGGCAGCATGGACAGCATCTGCATATAGTTCTGGAAACCGCCTTTGTTATAGGTGGTAACATTGTTGTAGTAAACGCTTTCATAGCCTCTCATTCGACCGAAGGAATGTGCCCAGGAAGTGTCGTCGCTGGTTGACCAGATCTGTCCCCATTCCTCGTCGCCCCATGCCTTGGCATGGAGGTAAGAATGACGGGCATGGAGGAACTCCGCCATCTGGCTGCCTTCGGCGTTATGGATACGCTGGCTTATGGATAAATGTTTCTTTTTCATTTAGCAGCTCCTCCTCAGTCTTCATATTTGGGATGTCCCTCGGGACCGTATCCTATATCATCGGAATATGTTTCATATACATCGCCCAGCGGCGGATAGTTGTCGCCCCAGGTGTAAGACGGGTCGTGGGCAAGCATTGAAATGGTTGGCTTGCCAAAGGACTTTTCGTCGGGGCTGGTGCCGCGGATATAGATGGACTGCAGTTCGCTGGTATCGTGTCCTGCGCCAACCATAAAGTCGCTGGAGATGAAAAGGTGCCATATCTTCCAGCTGCCGTCTGCTTCCTTAACAAGGTCGGCACAAATTTTCTGGCAGTGCCATTTTGCGTCTGCCTCGCCGCCGGGAAGACCATAGCTTTCCTGACCTATGGAGTACCATGTACCCTGAGCGGTCTTGCCGTCATCCGCAAGGATGATGTGAGGAGTGGACAAAGGCTGGATGGAAAAAGAACCGTAGCCAAGGTTTTCGGGGATGTTTTCAACCGAGGGATCAGCTGCGCTTATGGCTGCCAGCTGAGCACTGCGGCGTTCGTTGTACTGGGTAACGTAGTATCTTTTGATTTCGTCCATACCTACATAGTAGCCCCAGTTTTTGCCGAAGGATGCTGTTTTTTTATACTCAGGATCGGATACCCAAAGCTGAGCAAGTTCCTTTTCGTGTTCGCCGTTGGCGTCCAGCAGTGTACGGCGGCTCATAAGGTCCTTGACCTTTTCAATATCCCATACCCGGATTATACGTTCGAGGTCAGAATAGGTTTTTCTTTTCTTTTTAGCCATGATTTATACCTCCTCCGGTCCGTAGCTGAAGGTTTCAGCAAAGGTCACATAGGGTTCAGGCGCGTCGATAAGCTTGGCAAAGGGTCTGGTGCCGCTGTACTTTTCGCGAAGTACCACAGGCACATTGGGTGCAGGAGGTGCCCACCCCTTGATAGATGCGAATTCAGGCAGTTCCTCAAAAGGATACTCCTCTTTTTTGCCCCAGTCAAAGCCTGAGGGATGATTGATATCCTCAAGATACTGCATGTGCCAGATCTTCCACTGTTCATCCTCAAGGATGAAGTCAATGGCTACCATGCCGAATATCCAGTGGGATACGGGACCGTATTCATCCACAGTGGTATCGAATCCAAACAGGCAGGCGCATCCTTTTGCAGTCTGTCCGTCGTCAGCAACCTCGATAACATAGTTGGAGACAGATTTCAGTTCCAGTACGCCGGTGCCAAACAATTCTTCATCACTAAGTTCGCCAAGCTTATCGGGGAACTTTTCCTTTAAGATGGCGGCAACCGCAGCGGTGTGCTCATCAAAGCTGCCGAAATAACCCTTAACAGCTTCACGACCTTTGTACCATCCGCTGTTGACACCATAAGCGATATCCTCTCTTGATGACCAGAGGTCAGCAACCATAGAGGATTCCTTTTTGAGAAGCAGATAGTGTACAAAAATACCCATCAGGTTTTTGACATCTCTTCTGTCTTCCCATCTATCAACCAATTTTTCAATGTTGATCTCAGACATATTTTACTCCTTTCATTTTCGGAATTACTTTTTATTCTTCGGCGAGGCATCTTTCGTAAGCGACTTCCATTATGGCAAGGGCTTCACCAAGCTTCATGTCGTTGATATCGTCCTTGTACTGCTGATAAGTAGTTTCATTCAGCTCGATCTCACCGGTAACGAATTTCAGGGCTTTTTCGGTTACGTATGTAATGATGTCTGCCATAATTGTGGTGATGTCCGAGGATTCATCCGCAGAGAGACTGAAGTCTTCGGGCAAACCGGAGGTTGAGGATTTTGCGGGATCCAGTTCAGGAAGTTCCCATGCGACCTTAGCCTTGTGCTGAAGTTCTGAATAGTCGTTGTTCAGCTTGTTGGTCATATTCAGGAAGCCGCCGCTGGTGCAAAGATACAGACCGTTTGCCAGACGAGTAGTAAGACCGTACTCATTATCGGTGATAAGACCGGCCAGCTGAGGTTCTCCGTTTTCGTCATACTCAAAGGTTACGCCTTCATGTCCATAGTTGATGAACTGACGCAGATCGGGATCATACCAGTAATCGCACCATGCTACAGCGATCTCAGGCTCGTCACAGTTTTCGGATACAGAGAAACCGCCGTCTGCTACGGAAACAGAATTTTCACTGTAGATATAGCCGGAGTAATCCTCATACATTGCCGGGTCCGGTGCCAGATCCAGTACGCAGTTGGGGTCGGCTTCTGCCATAAGGTTTTCATATGTTTTGATATACGGAGTATCAGAGAACCAAAGACCGGTCTGTCCGCTTGTGATAAGCGCCTGATCAGGCAGGTTTTCCATAAAGGACATGAAGTCCTTGCCGATAAGTCCTTCAACGTACCAGTCGCGGAACATGCTCAGCCAGTCGTAATATGCGTCAGACACGGTAGCCAGTGCGATCTTGTCGCCTTCCATATAGAAGTTCTGTTCACCGTCACGAAGGTTCAGACCGTAGCCGCCTGCAAACAAGCCCCAGGGTGACAGTACGTTATAGGGCATTACATAGGGGTCAGAGATGTCGTACTCTGTCTTGAACGCTGCAAGAACATCGTGATACTGGTCGTAAGTGACAGGAATATCCATGCCCAGTTCGTCCAGCCAGTCCTTACGGATCACAAGTCCGCTGTCTGCAACCCGTTCAAAGGGATATGTGATGTTGGCAAAGCTGACTATTCTGCCGGCATCGGTCAGAAGGTCTTCATAGATAAAAGAATGTTCGTCCATCAGCGCCATATAGTTTGGCATATATTCCTCATATTGCAGAATGTCTATGCAGGCGCCTTCATCGCATGCAAGGTCAGCAGAAGAATAATACTTGGTGGCGTCATTTACGATGTCGCACATATCACCTGCCGCCATCATGAGGGAAAAGTCCGTTGTAGCGTTCATCATGTTTATCATGACAAAATCAATGGTTACATTGGTCAATTCCTCCAGTTTCTGATAAACATAGCTTTTGTCCGAAGGAACCTCAACAATGGCGCTCAGCATCGGAGGCTGAGTATAGAACATTGTCAGGGTCACCGGTTCTTCCGTAACAGGCTGGAATACAGACCAGTCATAGCCTACATCACCAGCCACAAGACCCTCATTGGGATCAGGCTCTTCCGGTTCTTCCTGCGGCTCTTCCACCGGCGGCTGCTCTTCCACCGGCGTTTCAGGCTCTGCGGGAGTTTCTTCAACTGCCTGTGTTTCCTGCTGCGGCTCTTCTTCCGGTGTATTTGATTCCGAAGAGCATCCGGCAAACATGCCCATAAGCATCGCCAACAGCAGAGCAAAAATCACTGTACGCTTCAGCATTATTTTTTCCTCCTTATTTCTTCTTTGTACTTCCAATTGCTTTGTACACCAACAATTATAAAGCCACTTAATTCCAATGGCACTGTCCAAAAGGATAAAAACTCATATTATTTTTGTCTAATTGATACAAGAGTTAACTTATTGTCTGTTGCTTAATTTGTTCAAAAGGTATTATAATCATTGTGAAATAAAGGAGAATCTATTTACTTTTGGAGGTTTATGATGCTCTGTTCCGTCAATAAGATTATCAATTGCCTTGAAAAAGAATACGATGTTACTGTCTATGGTGTCTTTCCGGAAAATATCAGAGCTTTAAAAAAGCTGCCCAGAAATACTTCTGAGCTTCTGAACAGTGATACTTTATATGCCTGCACTGCCAACGATATTGGTGCATATTCCCATGGTCAGCTTTCCGGTATTCCTCTGCTTTGCACCGTTGGACTGGATCAGTCCTGCAGCGAATCTGTGTTAGGTCAGCACTCGATCATACTTCTGCGCGGTGTTTATCTGCCCGATGTGCTTATGCATCTGGCAGGCGTAATGTTTGACTTGGGTATGAAGGAATCTCCCCTGTCGGAGGTTCGCCGTGATCTGCTTTTATGCAAAGATATTGACGGTATGCTGAAAAAGGCCTATGAGTACATCAAGCTGCCAATATTCTTTACAACTCCCACTCTGAAGATCATCAGCCACAGCTCAAGCATCGAGATAAACCCTATTATGGAACAGTACGCCGACGGCAACGGCTTCAGCGCAAAGCTGCGTCAGGCTTCTTCAAGAGCCGAGACCGTAGCAGAGAGCAGCACAAAGCCCGATTACTTTTGCCGGTGGCTGGATGAACAATGGCAGCTTTTTAGCTATCCCCTGTTCAGCAAAAACAGTCTTTCCGGCTATATGCTGGTCTTTTCACGAAGCAGTGTACCTTCGTCACAGCAGTTGGATGTTTGTTTACTGCTGCGCAACATACTGGAAAATGAGCTTCCACGGCTGCCTTCGTCACCTATGGAAACAGAAGAGTCATTTATCGAAACCCTGATCCATTCGCAGGTCACCAACGAAAACGACATAGCCAAAGCTCTTGAAAGGCTTCACTGGAAGCCCAAAAAGGCAATGCATATTCTTGTCCTGTCCCTGAATGGTCTGCTTCCCGCCAAAAGTCTGCGGGAATCCAGACGGTTGCTTTCCGATGTCTGTGAAAAACACTGTCGGGTCTATGCACTGGATTCCGGCATCATCATGCTGTATGAAGGTGAAAACCGACTTTTTTCTTCAGACCCTCCCCAGTGGCTCACTGAGCTTGGAGATTTTCTTGGCGATGGTGGATTATGCGCCGGTATCAGCGGATCGTTCAGCAGCTTTTCGGACTTTGGACGTGCCTTTGCTCAGGCTTCAATGTCCATGCAGACAGGAGCTGTACTGAATAAACAGGTTCCTTTTTTCTTTTACGAGGATATGGCTGTATACCACATGATGGAGCTGGCTGCAAATACCATTGACCTTACTGCTTTGATGCCAACAGGTTTCGATAATCTGGTGGAACTGGACAAAAAGGAAGGCAAAGAGCTGATAAAAACGCTGGCAGTTTATCTTGAATGCGGGCGCAATATCAGCCTGTGTGCCGAAAAACTATTTGTCCACGCAAACACTATCAAGTACCGCATCAAGCAGATATCCGAAATACTTCACTGTGATTTCAAGGACGGATCAGCGTTTTTCCGCACAGCTCTGGCGGTCAAACTGCTGATGTACGTTGAAAACTGCCAATACCTTGACCATCCATACAGCCAGCTGCAAAACAGAACCCACGGCAAGTAATGCCGTGGGTTTTGCGATTTAGGCTTCAATTTTTGCTTCATTCCCCCATTTGTTCCGCTTCACAGAGAAAACAATTGTTATAATGCTAATTATGTGGTATTATTCACCTGTCGAGTATTCGAAAATATAAGGAGGAAATCAATATGGAAAAGATCATTTCCCAGTCCTGCGTTATCGCTGAGTCTGAAGCTCTTTCCAAGCTGGTCATCGCAGAAGGCGCTTCTGTGACCGCTCCCGAAAACAAGAGAGTTATCCTGACTGTTGACGGCGTTCAGAAAGACCTTGACCCCGGCGAATATGTGGGCGATGTCAAGCTTACTGTTATTGACGGCGTTATCGTTGACTACGAAACTCACGGCTCTGTTGACCATTACTGCATGGCCAACGCCGTTTCTTTTGAAAACGGCAAGTATGCCGTTAACCAGTCTGTTGCTGCTGCTCAGAACGCTGATGCAGAGATCAAAGACGGCTATGTTAAAAACCTTAAGATAGTCTCCCACGGCGATAACTTCGGCGGCGTTATGGTTCGTGACGGCGAAGCCCTCATCGAAGACGTTGAAATGGAACTCATCGGCAACGGCGGCTGCGACTTCACCGGTGAAGGTGTTGGCATCACTGCTATGGGCAACGCAAAAGTCACTGTAAACCGTGCCAAGATCCACACTGTTGGCTCCATCCGCGCCACCGTTCTGGGTCGCGAAGATGCCGAAGTCGTTATTAACGACTCCGAACTGTTTGCCGCTGACGGCGACAAGCCCAACAATGTTCATGGTATGACAAAAGTTCCCTGGATGCTGGGTCTGACCGGTCGTGTTCGTACCACCAACCTTGTAGACAACGCTCATGTCACCTACAACCGCTGCCATGTTAAGTGCGAAAACTGGGGCACCTTCTCCACCGACGGCACTAACAAGGACGCTCGTCTGACCATGAACGACTGCCTTATCGAATCTGAGAAGTGCGGCTATGGCGCCTACTCTATCGGTGACTGTCTCGACACTTTCTCCGGCTGCACAATTAACATGGGCAACTATCCCCTCATCATGTGCGCTGAAGGCAGCGGTCTGTTTACCAATGCCAGCAAGGTCAACTCCCGCAAGGTGGGCGTTATGATGCATGGCGGTCAGGGCACCGGTACTCTTACTATCGAAAAGGGCTGCGTTTTCAACACCGCAAGATCTGTTCTGCAGGTCAAGGGTCAGGGCGCTTACATAAACGTATCCGACTCCGAGCTCAACTCCGATATCGGTGTCATCCTTGAGCGTTTCCCCAATGATGACCCCAACATGAGCGGCAAAGGTATGGGTGGTCCCGGCGGTCCCGGCGGCGGTCCCGGCGGCGGTCCCGGTAGTCCCGGCGGTGCAGGTGGTCCTGGTGGTCCCGGTGGCGGAGAAATGCCTGCCATGCCCGATATGGGTCCCAGCCACGACGATGTTGAGGCAACCTTCACCGGCTGCGCTCTGAACGGTGACTTTATTGACTCCATGTCTGACAAGGGCGACTTCATCCTGAAGTTCAATGGTTGCTCCATTAACGGCGCTATCTCCACCGGTGTTGTTTACCATCCCCAAGGTATGCCCGAGGAAAGCAAGTGGTGGCTCATTGGTACTGTTGAACACACTCTGGCTCCCAACGATGAAGAAAACGGCATTAAGGTCTACCTTGACAGCGCTTCCAAGTGGGTCGTTACCAAGAACAGCTGCATGAATGCTCTTGAGATCGCAGAGGGTGCAGTTATAGCTGCTCCTGAAGGCAAGACTCTGAAAGCATCCAACTATGGTGAAGCATTTGAACTTGTCCCCGGCAAGTACGAAGGCAAGATCGTTATTACTGTTGAATAATTGAACAAATATATCCCGGCAGGAATTACCCTGTCGGGATTTTTGTTGCGTTATACGCAATTGCGGTGTATTTGTAGGGAACGACCTGCGTGTCGTTCCCTTTCCCGTTTGGACGGATTCGGAACGGCACACAGGTCGTTCCCTACGGTGTAACATTTCCCTACGGTGTAACAGTTGCCACGCCATCTTTGATGGCTCGCAATGATTGACGAAGTTTTTTACAGCTCCTTTTGCATTTTCTTCTTGACTCTTACCTTAGGGAATATGTTAGGCTCACAATATCCAAACGAAAGGATATGGCAATATGAAGATAAAAGAAGCTTGCCTACTCACCGGGCTTACCGAAAAGACACTCCGCTATTATGAGGATTGCGGATTGATCTGCCCTTCAAAAGACTATCGAAACGGACGATATTGGCGGGACTATTCACAACACGACATTAGTATTCTCAACGCTGTTTCCACCCTTAGGAAAGCCAGATTTTCAGTTTCCCAGATATACTCCATGTTAGAGGCTCCAGAATGCATCCAAGATGTTTTGACCGAGTATAAAACTCAGATATTGCTTGAATCAAAGGAGCTAGATACTCTTGCTCGTACTTTGCCTAACCTCGGTAATCCAAAATCAATACTTGAATTGTCAACCACTCTGAAACCAATAACCCACGGCATAAACATCCCTCAGCGTGATATAGTCCTTAATTTTGGCAAGTACGATAATATAAGCAATGCTGACAGAGAGCGCGAATACATAAAACACTCAGAACTTCAGAAAAGAAAAAATCGAAACATAGATCGTATCAAAAAATACCTGACAGTATCTCTTTTGTGTTTTCTGTTTCTTATTACGATAGTTTTAATTTCTTCATTGCTTTTTAGCAAAGATTCAGAACCAATATACTGGTCACAATACTCACAAGAATCCGGCAGAGCAGGAATTTTCGTCTCTGATTCCAACTTTTCTGAAACGGAACTCATATATTCGGGGCAAACATCTCATTCATTATCTCAACTGACTGTACAGGAATCAAGGCTATACTTTATAGAAAATGGTAAAGCAATGTCCGTTGATCCTGGCAATCCATCGGATATTAAAACTCACTATGAGTCTCTTGACGATCCTGTTGATCAGAACTCAAAGCTGACTCCAATTGGTGACAGGAATGGCTTATATTTTAAAACCATATCCGGCAAATTGATGTATTCATCGTCTAATTTAGAAAAACCCCTTTTGGTTGCTGCTGACTGCGGCGATGATTATTTGGTACATACCGGATATCTTTGGTATGTTTCAAATGCAAAAGAGTTAACTTGCATCGAGCTTGGAACAATGACGGCTACCAATTTTGGAACAATTGAATCCGATTATCAGTATTGCGAAAACAATGAAGGCACCGGAATTACCTGTTTTCAAGTAAACAATAAGTCAAAACTATACCCGGGGAAGCTATTTGAACAGGATGCCAACTTCCTTAACAGTCTCTCTATTGTTGACAATATGCCTTTCTATTACCTGTCAAACAAGGCTCGTGAGGCTTTTGTTTTTATTTCAGAAACCGGTGATATCAACTATTTGGATATTCTTACGGGAGAAAACCATGTGCTTGAGAATCCATTGAACTTCTCGGATATCACTTACTTCTGGGTATTCGATTATAATGTTGTGTGCATCGACAGTTTGAATAGAACATTTGCGATAGAGTACCCCAAGGTAAAATCATGATTATCTGGTTTGTGATAATTGTTTGCACAGCAGCTTGGGTGCAAAGTAAGCTTTTTAAAAAATATGGGTTTAAAAACTTACAATTTCTCCAGTCAGCTGATAAGACAGCGATGTTCGAGAACCAGAGCTTTGTCTTGACAGAAACAATACTAAACAAAAAACCACTACCCCTGCCCTGGCTTCGTATAGAGCGCGGCATTCCTGCGTCATTCACTCTTCCTTCTGAAAAGAACACTCATTCTTCAGACAGGTCTTTTGTAGGGATTTATACTCCGGGACAACACGAGAAAATTGAGCGAAAATATGAGTTCACGTGTCATAAACGCGGCTGTTTTGATCTATCCAACGTTTACATTGCAACCGGAGATGTGTTAGGATTTCAAACCGTAAGAATAAAAAAATCAGTCCCTCTGAAAATTCACGTTTGGCCAAATGCCGCATATGTTTCTGAATTACCAAAAGAAATACAGAAATGGCAGGGAGAGGTTTCGATACGAAGATGGATCGACCCCGATCCGCTTCTATACAACGGAATTCGGGACTATCGTTCGGGAGACAGCATGAGAAGCATCCACTGGAAAGCTACTGCCGCTGCAGGGAAGCTACTTGTTAAAACCTATGAATATACTGCCTCCCCAAAAATGCTCATTGTTTTTGACATAACCCCAAGCAAAGAATCCTGGGGGCAGCTTTCTCAAAAAGACGAGTTTGTTATGGAAAAGCACATTAAAACCATTTCATATTTGATTCAATGGGCACATCGTCAAAGATTTGAAATCGGTTTTTTCAGTAACGGCGGTCTATTGAATACCCCCAATTTCTTAATTGGTCTGCCAGCCAAAAACAATCATGAGCATTTCAATGACTTGTTAAATACTTTGGCTGAGTTGACCTTATTTCAAAAAGAATCTTTACTTTCAACAATGAAGCGTTTATTGGAAATACGACCAAACAATACTGATATTCTAATTTTGTCCTGCAACGTAGATTTCAGAACTAAAGATGTAATTTCTTCTTTGGAGAAATTGAACAACTCGGTAACCATTGTTCATACTTAAATGGAGAGAAGCCTTTGAAAAGAATATTAGCATTTGCACACAGCTCCATATTTGCTATCGCATTTTCGTTTTCATTTTTTATTATTCTAAACTTATTCACTGATCGTTTTAATGAACCGAAAGTATTCCTATTGTTGTTTGCAGTCTTGATGATTATATGTGCTGTTCAAATAAGACGTTCATTACATATTCCTGCATTTTATCTGATAACGATACACTTTGCAATTGCCATGTTTTGTTTGATCAGCAGCCGTGTATTGCCTAACAAGTATATGGTAATTATAATGGCATCAGTGGTTTATGCACTGGTGTTCATGTCGATTAGCAGCATCACAAATGCGTCTCAGGGAAGCAATCACGTCAAAATAACAGCAATTCATTTTCGAAATCTGTTATTTTTGCTGATCATATTAGCTGTCTCATTCTTCATCCTTCTGATACCGTCCACAGTAAAAGCCTTGAATGATTTTACAGAATTTGGTTTCATAGCAGGTAAGGGACTGCTCAAGGCATTAAAACTAATATGGAAAACCATCGAAAATGTTGTTGCCTTAATCTGGAATTGGTTTGTTAAACGTTTTACAAAAAAGTATATACCTGAAATACCTGAGTATTCACCAACGAAAAGAAGAGGTACTACAATAACAATGCCTCAGGAAATGGCAGAAATCATCACAATAGTATCAGGTATAGCAGTGATCATCTTGATCACTACCGCTGTACTGTTTTCCGTAAAAGGATTTGTAAAACACCCAAAGAACAGAACATACAGACTGCAAACACCAGATTTCACCGAGACAAGACAGCGAATTAAGAAAGAAAAGAAAAAACTAAATCATTTTGTCTTTAGAAAATCAGATAATGAAAAATTGAAATGGGAGAATTTGCAAAGCAATGAACATAAAATCAGATTTACCATGATGAAGATTCTGGAAGCTAAATCAAAATATGACCCGTCAGTTTTGACCAAGACACCAAATGAAATTTCGAACGAAACAACGGCGGATTTTATGCACTGGTACAATGAAACACGATATACAAAAAATAACATTCCTGATAAAGCTGTGGACGAAGCAAAAAAAGTGCTTGAAACAATGCTGCTAAGGTAATGTAACCCGGTAAATACGAAGGCAAAATCATCGTCACTGTTGAATAATTGAACAAATATATCCCGGCAGGAATTACCCTGTCGGGATTTTTGTTGCATTATACGCAATTGCGGTGTATTTGCAGGGAACGACCTGCGTGTCGCTCCCTTTCCCGTTTGGACGGATTCGGAACGGCACACAGGCCGTTCCCTACAGTGTAACAGTTGCCAGGCCATCGAAGATGGCGAGTGGCACGCGGTCAGCACAGCTGACCGGTCAAAGATGCAGACGAGCTGCATCTTTTGAATCCGTTTGAATTGCTCTGCAATTAGCAGAATTAACGGATTCTCACGAGCAGCAAGCTGCTCTCAGAATGACGCTGCGAGTTTTTTTACAGCCCCTTATTATTATAATTCACACTAAGCTGGGAGAATCCCCTCAATTTTGCGAACTTTGGTAACCTATTCTTCCATCTTTTTTACCAACAGTTTTCTTGTTTTCCATTTACCGGAGAAGAAGTAAACCATCTGAACAGACGCACCGGCCAGTCTTGCCAGAGCACTTCCATAGAAATATCCGTCCAGCCCCATTCCAAGAACCTGACCAAGCAGGATGCTCAGACCAACTCTTGCCACGACAGCATCTAGCAGACCGACAAACAACCCCAAGGTGGAGAAGCCGCTGCCGGTGACCATAGCGCCGAAGGGTCCCATAAGGGCACTGCCGATAAACGCCCAGCACTGGATCTGAAGGAATCTGGGTGCCATGGCCAGCACCTCTGCATCGGTGCTGAAAATCGAGAATAGCTGAGTCGGTATCAGCAAAGCCGCAGCAATATTCAGCGCAGCAAACACAAAGCTGAATCGCAGACCGATATATACGACCTTCTTGGCTCTGTCCTGCTTCTGTGCGCCCAAGCACTGACCTATCATGGCGCCTCCGGCCTGATTGATACCGTTCATAAATATGCCGGAGATGTTCTGAATCTTCTGACCGATACCGGTAACCGCAGAAGCTGTTACGCCGAAAGCGTTTATGTAAGACTGAACGAACAGCAGCGATGTGCTGATAGCTACCTGCTGAACAGCCAGTGGAGTGCCAACCTTAATTAGCGCCTTGATACGGTCAGGATCAGGCTTGAAGCTTTTAAGTTTGAAGTCAAAACCAAAAGCCTCACGATGACGATACAGATATACCACAGAGCAAACAACAGAAACTGCCTGCCCGATAACGGTTGCAATGGCAGCACCGGCAGCTCCCATATTGAACCCTGCCACAAGAACGAGGTCAAGGATGAGGTTTACTGTCGCAGCAATGGCAATAAACATAAGAGGTCTCTTGGAATCACCCATGCCTCGCAGAACAGAGCTTACACAGTTATAGCCGAAGATAAAAACAAGTCCCGCTCCGGATATTGCAACATACTGTGATGCCTGCTCAAAGGCAGCTTCGGGAGTGTTCAGCCATCTGAGCATCGCATCATCGATGGCAAAGCAGATGACCATGAACACAACAGCTATGAACATGATAGTGGTAAACACAGTACCGATAGTACGGCTGATGCCGACCTTATCCTTCATGCCTACCTGCTGGGAAATAAGTATCTGACCGCCACCGCAGAAGCCGGCACACATGAACATAAAAAAGTGAATGAACTCACCGCCGATACTTACTGCCGAAAGACCGTCTGCTCCCACGAACTGCCCAACTACTATCATGTCAACAGTGTTGTAAAGTGTTTGCAGAATATTCGCAAGAATAAGCGGTATGGCAAATTTGAGAAGCTGCTTTGTGATGCTGCCCTCAGTCAGGTTGTTTATCATAGTATTTTGCGCGCTCAATTGACCTTCTCCATTCCTTTAAATATTTCTTTTTCATTCAAAACAGCCGACACCAGCCGATCATCTTCACCGATGTATTCCAACCTCAGGGAGAAAAACGGCTCATCAGTGTCAAGCAAACGGAGAAAGATCTTATCCCCTTCCCAGAGATCCAGTTCAAGCAGCTTTGACTTATCTATCCATTCAAGGTTGCCTTCATCGCAGGTTTTAAGCTGACCTTCAAAACTGTTGGAAGTAAACAGATGCATATACTCCGTTTCCCATTTGCCGGTTACGAAAGTTATTATACCACGATAATTTAGATTTCGCAATATAAGACCTGTTTCTTCCAACACCTCACGGCGAATGCATTGTTCGGGACTTTCTTTATCCTCGAAACCACCGCCAACACCTATCCATTTATCCTTGTTAATATCATTTTCTTTTTTCACCCGATGCAGCATAAGATACTGACCGTCTTTTTCGATATAGCACAGTGTTGTGTTTCTCATTATTTGACTCCTGACTAAAGAATGATATCCACCTTGTCCATGGGCTCCACAATGCCGGGAACTACCCTGCAATTAAAGCCCATCACTCTTACTCCCGCTGCCGCTGCATCCCGAAGAGCCGCGCCAAATTGAGGATCGGTGGCCTCGTTTGGAGAAAGCGAGTTTATTCCCTCCATTTGGATGACAAAGCAGATGTAAGCTCTGCCTCCCTGCCTTGCGTAATCTGCAAGATGATGCAGGTGCTTACGTCCCCGTTCTGTGGGAGCATCAGGGAAATATGCTCTGCCTTCGCGCTCAAGGGTAACACCTTTGACCTCCACAAGTATATCATCATTCAGCAAAAAATCAAACCGTGAATCCCCGTGGGTGTACTCAGGACGTATGGCATAAATCTCTTCACCCAGTCTGCCTGACTCCACGAATTCGCGAAACAGCTTATTGGGTGCCAGTGAATCCATATTTACCAGTCTGTCACCTTTTTGAACCGAAACAAGGTCAAACTTCGTCTTGCGGTTTGGGTTATCGAACTGCTGTACCCAAACTTCCGTACCGGGAATGAGCAGCTCCCGGCAACGCCCTGTATTCTTTACATGGACAGTCTCCGGTATCCCATCGACCTCACAGTGAGCAATAAAGCGGTTAGGGCGGTCTATAAAGACCGCCCTTTTAATATTATCATAAATCATTACAGGTTCTTAACATACTCAGCAGCGTTAGTGGCAGCCATAAAGCCGCCGCCCACAGCCCAGCTCATATCGCCAACTGCTTTCTTGCGGTCGTCGCCGGGACCGTCGTTGGCCATTGCAAGACCGGCAGCGCAGTCACCTGCCGCATACAGACCGGGAATAACGCCGGACTTGTCGGCGTTGTATACCTCTGCCTTGGGGTTTACCAGCATGCCGCCAAAAGCGCCGTCAGTGGCCATTTTGCCAAAGATGGCATAGTAGGGACCGTTCTCCAGATCCTTGAGGTATCTGGCATCCTTGCCAAACTCTTCGTCTACACCGGTCTTGCAGTAGCCGTTGTAACGAGCAATGGTCTCAAGGAAGGCTTCCTTATTGATACCGGCCTTTTCAGCCAGTTCTTCAAGAGTGTCTGCCTTATAGAGGGAGACATTGTTGTCTGCCAGCTCATCGGCAATATCCTGAGGATAGTGAGCAATGGAAGTTCCCTCATTGCCCTTTTCAAGGCGATGCAGAGCTGTCATCAGGTTGGCTTCGTTGAAGATGCCATAGGAAATACGGCCTCTCTGGGAAGTGATGGGTTTTGCGCCGTCCTGGAAACGACCTTCGTTAAAGAAACGCTTGCCGTCGAGGTTTACAACCACGTTTTCACCCTCAAGGCAGGCCTTGAACAGGCTGAAGCTGAAGGGATGATGCACGGGACCAAACAGATTGACATACATGCTCTCGTGGTCTATGTAAGCGCCGATGCTTTCGCCGATTCCGATAACGTCACCTGTACAGGTGGGAGCCGCAAAACGATGCACAGGCTCAGCAGTGGGGTCATTATCGGCAAAGAACCATGGAGTGTATTTTTTCAACAGCTCATCATTGTGAGCAAAGCCGCCGCTGAGACAGATGACTGCCTTGCAGTTGACTTTTACAACTCCGCCGGGATCTTCGGCAATAACGCCGCAGCAATTGCCGTTTTCGTCTTTCACAAGGCTTACTGCTTTATGCTGGGTGAGCAGCTCAATGCCGTATTTTTCAAACTGCTGGAGCATGGTGTGGATAATAAAGCTGCCGCTTCTGCCGGGACCAATGGCGTTGTCGTGGTTTTTGAGGTTGAACAGCAGCCTTACGCTGTCGCTGGGCAGGCTGATGGACTTGCGACCAAACTGCTCGACCTCAACCAGATTGTTCTTAATGTCCTCAAACTCTGCCAGCCAATTGCTGACATCCTTAACAGAAGCATTGGCGTTTGCGACCAGTTCGGGATCAAGCTTTTCGATAAAGCTTCTGTCTCTCTTCATCATCTGAGCCATCATAGCATCAGGCTCACCGCCGCCGGGACCGCCGGGTGCTCCTCCGGGACCGCCGGGACCAGCACCGGGACCGCCTTCAGGTCCGCCGGGTCCGGGTCCACCGGGACCACCGGGTCCGCCGCCGCCTTCACCAAGCTGAAGACCAAAACCGGCAAACCAACCGCTGCCGCCGGGCTTTTTAGCCTTTTCAAGAACAACTACCTTACCGCCGGTAAGCTGAGCAGCACGAACAGCAGCTATACTGCCGCCTGCGCCGCAGCCGATTATGACGATGTCGGCATCCTTCTCAACAGGATCATGACTTTCCACTACGGGTTCCACACCGGTATCGATGGCATCAACGTTGCAAAGCTTGACGCAAAGACCGCACTCGATACATTTTTCCGGGTCGATCTCATACTTGGTGCCCTTATAATGGATAGCCTCAACAGGACATTCCAGCGCGCAGTAATGACATCCCAGACAATAGTTTCTAATTTTATATGCCATAATCTTTCCCTTTCTTCTTTTCAATATTTCGTTATATCATTATTATACGAATTATCTCCTTCGATTTCAATACAAAAGCACAATTTGATATTTAATTTGTGTTTTGTTAACACTAAAGAAAAAGGAACTGAGGATGATACATACACCCTCAGTTCAAAACTTACAATCCCATATGATCGCTAATGCTTTCCGCGCAATCTTCCACTTTCTTCATAACCTTGTCTTTCATGGGTTTATGATGATATCCGTGGTGTCTTTTGCAGCACTTTTCCAGGCAGCAGCAAAGCGCTGCACCTGCAGCCATACCTACTGCCATGCCCATAAAGAATTTATCTGAGCGTCTGTCACAGCACATATAACTCACCTCCCTGAGTGGTTTACTGTTATATTCTTTGCCGTTTTTTTCTCTTTAAACACTATTTCAATAATGGCAGTTATGTGATAAAATTAAGGTAACAAAACCGAAAGGGTGGAAAAAATGGCCAAGAACGAACCTATGACAATGCCGATGGACACTTTGCAGGACGCTATACGTTCCAAAAAAACACCGCTTGCGCTTACACTTGCTCCGTCTTTGAGCTATATACCGCCTTTCCTGCTGACAAAAAATCGTGAAACTGCTGACAATGAAACCGCTGCCGCGGCAGGTGCATACTATGACTTCTGCCTTGCCATCATGGAAAAAGCAGCCGAAACCATACCTGTTGTGATCTTCCGTCCTTCTGCGTTTGAAGCCATCGGTTGGCGCGGCAGCGAGGTGATGTACCGTCTTATGGTAAAGGCAAAGGAACTGGGATTTTACATTATTTGTGACGCGGTCAAAAGCGATGTTTCAGACCATACCGGTTTTATAAAATCCGCTTATCTCGGCAGCAGTGAGCTTGAAACCTATCCCTGTGACTGCGTTACCCTGAACGGCTATGTGGGTTCAGACGGTTTCAAACCCTACATTGATTACTGCATTGTAAATAACAAAACCGTATTTGTTGTGGTCAAAAGCGCAAACCCCTCTACCCGTGAATTTCAGGAACTGATAACCGGTGACCGTTACACTTACACCGTTATTGGTGACCTTTGCCAGCGTCACGCTAAAAAGAGTGTGGGCAAATGGGGGTTTTCTGTTGTAGGCTCTGTATTTGGACCTGCCTATTCCAAAAACATGACCGAGATACGCAAACGCTACCCCGACACCTTCTTCCTTATTCCGGAGTTCGGCGGTCAGGGCGGCAAGATATTTGATGTTGCTGCTGCCTTCAACAAGTATGGTCACGGTGCTCTTATCGCTTGTCAGGCAGATCTTCCCGGCGCATGGCAAAAATACGGCAAGGACCAGCGCGAATTTGCTGATGCCGCTATGGATGAGGTTCTGAGGATGAAAGCAGATATCCGCAGCATGGTTCAGGTTTTATGATTTGTGAGGATTTATGACTGAAATTTATTTGATACGTCACGCAGAAGCAGAAGGCAATCTTTATCGAAGGATACAGGGGCATTTTGACTGCGGTGTAACCATTAAAGGATATAAGCAGATAGACGCGCTGAAAAAACGATTTGAGAATGTTCATATAGATGCGGTATATTCCAGTGACCTTACACGTACCATGGAAACTTCAAAAGCCATATGGGAGCCTAAAGGACTTCCGCTGAACACCTCGCCGGACTTCCGAGAGATACATCTGGGTTCATGGGAGGACGTTCCTTTCGGTCAGCTGGAGCGTGACGATCCTGTTCAGCTGGATATCTTCAATTCCCATCCGTTGGACTTCTGCGCCGAAGGCTCAGAGCG
The DNA here is from genome assembly GCA_964541215.1 of uncultured Oscillospiraceae bacterium. GTDB lineage: Bacteria > Bacillota > Clostridia > Oscillospirales > Oscillospiraceae > SIG469. Next base: position 11,202 of record CAZIPP010000008.1, on the reverse strand, counting down.
TTTTATGGAAGTAAGTGCCAGAATGGAGCGTAAGCTCCGTGAAGTGTGCAAGGAAAACGACGGAAGAACCATTGCCGTGTTTTCCCACGGCTGCGCCATTCGCGCATTGCTTTACGGTATCTTTGGCAAAGGCGACGGCAATGTGGATTTTACCGGTCACAGCGACAACACTGCTGTAACTCATTTTTATTATGAGGACGGTTCTTTCCGTCTTGATTACATGAACGACAACAGCCATCTTGACAAAACCACCAGCACTCTGATGGCTCAGAACTGGTGGCGCGACAATGCAGCGGCTCAAGACACCAATCTTTGGTATGAGCCTCTTCCCCAGGAAGATAACCAGCTTTACGTTGAGTTCCGCAAGGATGCCTGGCAGCACATCTACGGCAGTCTGAAAGGCTTTGACGGCAGTGACTTTCTGCTCGACGCAAGACGTACCACCGAAGGCGAGCCTGACGCTCTTGCTCTTTGCCATCTTGGCACGTCCATCGTGGGACTGATCCAACTTAATCCTTCCATTCAGGCGGAACAGGGTGTGGGCTACATTCCATTTATCTATCTGAAAGAAAAATACCGCTGCCTTGGTCTTGGCATCCAGCTTATCGGCTACGCTGTAAGCTTCTACCGTAAACGCGGACGCAAATGCCTTCGCCTAAGGGTAGCTCCTTCCAATGCCCACGCTATACATTTTTACGAAAAATACGGATTCCGCCGTATAGGCAAAGACCACGACTTTATGGGCGGAACATACATTATGGAGATGAAGATTTGATTGGTACTGAATTTCTGCCCGTAAACCGGGAAGATATGCTGGCAAGAGGCTGGCACTATTGCGACTTTCTTGTCATCGGCGGCGACGCCTATGTTGACCATCCCAGCTTCGGCACCGCGGTAATTGCCCGTGTGCTGGAAGCCGAGGGCTATAAGGTTTGTGTATTATGTCAACCAAATTGGCACAACACCGATGATTTCAAGAAGTTCGGCAAGCCCAGATACGGCGCCTTTATCGGTGCAGGCAACCTGGACTCCATGGTCGCCCACTACACAGCCGCAAAAAAGCGACGCAGTGAGGATTTTTACAGTCCCGGAAAAAAGGCCGGTCTCAGACCTGACCGGGCAACCATCGTATACGCTAACAGAATGCGTGAAGCTTATCCTGACCTTCCCATCGTTATTGGAGGTCTTGAAGCTTCCCTGCGTCGATTTGCCCACTATGACTACTGGGAAGATAAGGTGCGCAGAGCCATCATTTTTGATTCCAAAGCCGACCTTTTGGTTTATGGCATGGGTGAATATGCCACACGACAGATAGCAAAACGTCTTTCCAAAAAGCAGCCCGTAAGCTCCATCACCGATGTTCGAGGCACTTCTTTCATCGGCAGCAGTGTTGACCAGTGTACTTATCCTTACATATCCTGCGCTTCCTACGAAGAGGTATGCGAGGACAAGCGTTCCTATGCGGAAGCCAATATAATACAATACAACGAGCATGACGCTGTAAGAGGAAAAGCGATAATCCAGCCCCACGGCGACAAACTGCTTATTACCAATCCTCCGGCTATGCCGCTGACCACCGAAGAACTGGACGCCGTGGCGGAATTGCCTTATACAAGAGAACCACACCCCATGTATGATGAAATGGGCGGTGTTGCTGCCATTGAGGAAGTACGCTTTTCAGTCATTCACAACCGTGGATGCATCGGCGCCTGCAATTTCTGTTCGCTGGCTTTCCATCAGGGCAGGATGATAACCTCACGCAGCCATGAGTCAATTATTCGGGAAGTCACAGAGTTCACCAAACATCCCCTGTTTAAAGGATATGTTCATGATATTGGCGGTCCAACCGCTAACTTCCGTCACGTTTCATGCCAGCAGCAGCTTAAAAACGGACTGTGCAAGGGTCGTGTTTGTCTCGCACCCGAACCCTGCAAAAACATCGATGCTGACCATTCTGATTATCTGGCTTTGCTGCGCAAGCTTCGTCAGATACCCGGCATAAAAAAGGTTTTCATACGCTCCGGCATCAGGTTTGACTATATGCTGCTGGACAAAAACAACGAATTCTTTGCCGAATTGGTAAAGTACCACATCAGCGGTCAGCTGAAGGTCGCACCCGAACATTGCATCGACACTGTACTTGATTACATGGGCAAGCCCCATAATGAGGTATATGAACGTTTCTTGCAAAAGTATCATTCTCTCAACGACAGGTATGACAAAAAGCAGTTCATCGTCCCTTATCTCATGTCCTCTCATCCGGGAAGCACTCTTCAGGATGCAGTGGCACTGGCAGAGTATCTCAATTCAAAAGGCACTCAGCCGGAGCAGGTACAGGACTTCTACCCTACTCCGGGCACTTTGTCCACCTGTATGTATTACACCGGTATTGACCCCCGCACCATGAAGCCCGTTTATGTGGCAAAGGATCCCCATGAAAAGGCGCTGCAAAGAGCTCTGCTCCAGTGGAAACGTCCCGACAGACGCAGGCTCGTTATGGAAGCTCTTCAAAAGGCAGGTCGCGAGGATCTTATAGGCTATGGAAAGCACTGTCTGATAAGACCCAATTCTTCGCCAAAGCAAAAACAGACTGCCACCAAAGCAGAAGAAAAACCCAAAGGACGTGCCAAAGGTATGTCTGCCAAACCAATGCCCAAGCAGGACAAGCCTGCCGGCAGAGCCAAGGGAGCCGGACAGGGAAAGCCCAAAGCAACCAAAGGTACAACAAAAGGCAGGAAAAGATAATAAAAACAAGCTGTCATTCCGAACATTGCGGAGCAATGGAGGAATCCCCCTCGTAAGATGGGGATCTCTCCGTCAGCAAAGCTGACGTTCGAGATGACAATATGCTGGGAACGGACTTGACAGTTCCCAGCATACTTTTTTAAACACAAATAACTATTCCCCCGTTGCCTGTTAACGGAGGAATAGTTATTATACTATACGCAATATTATGTAAACTTACTTTTTGGGAAGCACTACAGTTGCTCCGCCTTCCTGAACAAGATAATGGTCAATAGTCTCGCACCACCATGTCAGGTCTACCAAGTATTCTCCGTCTTTTTCATACTTATCGGTAACATATGCGTGTGTCACGATAGTATCGTATTCCATGGCATGACAGTCGGCACGTTTGCCTTCCATGCCGGGAACCTTGGCAAGATACGGGAACAGCCCAAACAGCTCGGGCTTTTTGGTAAAATGCGGGATAACAGTTGCATCATATCCGGGAGGTGTAGACATTATATCCCATGCGATAGTTCTCAGCCAGCCGGCATCACCCATCCAGTTGATAATGGCGGTAGCTGCCCACTTGGTGCAAACTGCGTTCTGAATAACGGAACGTCCGTCACGGTTGGCAACCTCGGGAGGCATTTCGGGCATGGCATGTGCTTTTGCTACTTCGGGTTCAGCCTTGCCATCGTCATCATCGTCGAGAATAGACATTTTGAATACCTTGCCCTGCTTCTTCACACTGTGCTCTTTGGGATAGTAAAGGTTGTGTTCATCCTTTACCATGTCCTTAAACTTCTCAGGATCCAGCATATTCTTCTTTGTCTCTGCTGCCCATTTGGGAAGATGGAAAACGATATCGGACTCCTGCTCGATAAGAACAGGACCGCCTACGGAGGTGACTACTTCTGTTCCTGCTTCCACATCATCCCAATACAGAGGCTCGGAACCTCTGATGGTCTCTTTTCTCCACAGATCTTTGATATAATCCCAATCAGCATCGGTATAGACATAGTGAGGTCTCTGATGCCACCAGTCGGGGCTTTCCCATGCACGCATAGCCGTCTGCTTTGCCGGATCTTTGTGGCGGCGGAAGCTCTCTTTAAGGATATTTGCACCTTCAGCAACCAGTTCACCCTTCTGATTATAGATCTTTGCCTGACCAGACAGCGCCCATGTACGGTAATGGCTGCCTGCAAGAGGAGTAATATCCTCGCAATCCTGCCAATCGATAACTGTCCAGAGCTTGTCGCCTTCGTATACAGGCTTATAGTAGTTCATCATATCGTTATGACCGGAAACCAGCATGCAATCTCCAAGGTACTGACCCATAGGCATGGCAGGCATAAAGTTGGGTTCATTGATGAAATAGTAAGCAGGGATACCTTCGTAACCGGCTTTCTTTGCATATTCTTCGTCATTAAAAAGAGGATTCTCGGCAATATAGTTGTCTGCCATTGCTTTCATCAGCTTGCCGGTTATCTCCACAGGTCCGCTGACACCCGGCAGTCCATCACATTTTCCGGAAACAAGGTCCGCAGGATCGACAGGTCCTCTTGCCGCGATCTTGCCTATCTCTTCCTTAAACTGATCCACTACCTGAGCGTCATGGGCGGAGTAAACACCGGGCAAAAAGTATTCAAATTCCTTCTTATCAAACAGTTCTTCCATCTTAATACTCCTTTTCATTATTACTTCTAAAAAAATTATACCATTGATTTTTCCTCTGTTCAAGGCAAGTATAAATGTTTCGGTTTTTTCATAAGCTTCGAAGGTGAAAATCTCCGGATAATTCGAACTTTCCGAAATATTTTCCGTCAAATATTTACAGACGGAATTTTCGTCAAAATAAGACAAAACCTGTTGCTATGAAATAGTAGTTGTGATATTATGTAAATGCACTTTAAAAATACCATTCCTGAAAAATTGAAAGGATCACAATAAATGAACCTTAAAAAAGCAAAGGTCGTGCTGACACTGACCATGTCAGCTATCATAGCCATGACGCCGCTTACTGCCTGCGACAAATCTACTGAAACATCTCAGGCTGAAAGCTTCAGCTATCCTTACATCCTTCCCAACACTTACATTGCCAATATTGATGTTGGCGGTCTTTCAAAAGATGACGCTCTGAAAAAACTCAATTCCTCCCTCGATTCCATTTACACTCCCGTATCGCTCACTGTTACCATAGGTGATACCGACGTACTGTTTGAACCCGCTCAGGTCATCTCCTTTGTGGATGCAGAAGCTCTGATAGAGCAGGCATATAACAACGGACGCACCGGAGATGACAAGGCCGATTATGACGCCGCATTGCTTACCGAGCACAGGATGAATGCCAGTACTCAGGTCACCATAGACTTCGATGATTTGAAAGCCAAGGTAAACGATGTCGTTGAAGGTCTTTCCATCGAGGGCAGCGAATCTGTATATGAGCTGACTGACGACACCCTGCTCATCACCCGTGGTGAGCCCTCTGCAACGATAGATGCAGATATGTTGTTCAACGCCGTAAAATCCGCATTTGAACAGGGTATCAGCACCCTCACCTGGGCCGTTGAAGAAACCGAGGTGGAAGATCTGGACATTGAGAAGCTTTGGCAGCAGATAAATGTTGAAGCTTCCGATGCTCATTATGATTTTGAAACCAAAGCTCTGGTTGAAAGCACCGTTGGTGTGACCTTTGACATCGATACCGCCAAGACCTCCTATGAGGCTCTGGAATACGGCGGTTCCGCCAAGATACCTTTGACTATCACTGAGCCTGAACTGACATACGAGGACCTTGAGGGTCGCCTGTATGCTGAGCTGCTCGGCTCCTGCGACAGCACCCTCGAGGGCTCCACTGCCAACAGAAAAAAGAATCTTGAGCTCGTATGTGAAGCTATCAACGGCACCGTTCTCCAGCCCGGTGATGTGTTCTCATTTAACGACATAGTCGGCGAGCGTACAGCTGCCAAGGGCTACAAAGAGGCCGGTGTATACATCGGCGGTCAGACTCAGGATCAGTTGGGCGGCGGTATTTGTCAGGGTGCTTCCTCCATTTATCTCGCCGCGCTGCGTGCAAACCTTGAGATAGTTGAACGCACTCAGCATGACTATCTTGTTACCTATGTTCCCATGGGCTGTGATGCCACGATCTACTGGCAGGTATTTGATTTCAAGTTTAAAAACAATACTGATTTCCCCATGCGGATAGATACTTGGGTAGCTGACAATTACGTACACGTTGAGCTTTGGGGCACCAACATCAGCGGTGAATATGCCGAAATGACCTACGAAGTTCTTGCTACCTTCGGTTATGACGAAGTTACCGAAGAGGACCCCGAAAAGGAAGTTGGATACAAGCAGATAACCACCTACCCCTATGTTGGCTACACCGTGGATACTTATCGCAATGTATACGACAAGGACGGTAATCTTCTGTATACCAACTATGAAGCCCGTACCAACTACAAGTCCCGCAATCAGGTAACTACCATAGGCACCAAAGGTCTTGAACCCGAAGTACCCGAAAGCGAAATATCGGACGGCACCACCGAGTCAGGTGATATTCCCGTGACCGCTCCCGAAGAGACCGCACAGCCTGAGATCATACTTGAATTCTGACATAAATCTATATGTTCAAGCTGCCATTCCATACCTTCGTATTGAATGGCAGCTTTTTTAATTGCCAAGTTTTTTCAGGTATGGTAAAATAGTTCTAAATCGAAAGAAAATGAAAGGAACGTTTTTATGATAGAATACAACCGTGACTGGCTGGGAACTCCCCCTGAGATCGAAGAAAATCTTATAGTTGATACCCTTGATTGTGATGTGCTGGTGCTCGGCGGCGGCAACAGTGGTGTTTTTGCCGCGAGAAAAGCCGCCGAAGTTGGAGCAAATGTTATCGTATGTGAAAAGCTCAGTGAAAAACGTTACCTACCTCTTGGTTGCGATATGGCCTATATCAACGCAGAATGCTATCTTGAGCAGGGCTGTGAGCCTATCGACCCCATGGAAGTTCTTAACGAATGGCAGCGCAGAAGCCTTAACAGAACAAACCCTGCGCTTATTAAAAAGTACATTCTCAGATCTGCCGAATGCTGTAACTGGATAAGAGAAATAGTCCCTCCGGAAGAGCTTGACGAGCTGACTGTTTACCACAGCTATCCCAACGGACGCGATGGCGTTGTTATGGATGTGTGTGGTCAGAAGTCTTTTGCAGGCAGCATATCCTACCGCGATTTCAACAACACTCTCGGTCGTGGTGCCAACAACTCTGCATGGTGGAAGATAGTTGACTATTCAATAAAAAAGGCACAGAGCCATGGTGCAAAGTGGCTTTGGGACACAGTTGGTGTTGTTCTTTGTCAGAACGACAGCGGTGACGTTGTGGGCGCTGTTGTCAGAAGCGGAGACGGAGAGTACAAGAAAATCAACGCTAAAGCCGTTATCCTTGCCTGCGGTGACTTTTCCGGTGACCGTGATATGGTGCTTGACCTGCACGACGAGGTGCGTCAGCTGGCTGATATCTCCGATATCGACACATCCAAAATCGCCGGCGGCATGTTCGGCGGCGGTGACGGCAGCGGTCACAAAATGGGTCTGTGGGCAGGCGGCGTAATGGAACCGGGTCCCAGAGCATCCGTGAATTTCTCCAACGGAGCAGGCGCGCCCGACATTGCTCTCATCGGCAATTACCCTATTTTCGGTGGAGACGGCAAACGTTTCGGCAACGAGTCCATATGCGTATTTGGCGGTCAGGGCTATATAATGCGCCGTGAGGGCGGTGAACGCATGTGCAAGATCGCTGATGGCAATTGGGAGGAAAACCTGATGCATCAGGGCTATGAGCACGACATGAGCAGCACTACCTGCAAGCGTGAATGGGATCTTGTGAGAGAAGAAATGGCCAACTACAAAACAGGCCCCGAAGGTTTCCCTGTTCATTGCTTCACGGGCTACGGCATGCGTCCTCACAAGCTGTACGCAGCCGACACTCTGGATGAACTTGCTGACCTGATGGGTTACGAGGGTGAAGCCAAACAGGGTCTGCTGGATGAAATAGCGCACTATAACGAAATGTGCCGCAATGGTAAAGACACCGACTGGGGTCGTGATCCTGCACTGATGAACCCAATTGAAAAGCCGCCCTTCTTCGGCGAAGCCAGGATTTCCGAGAAAAACCGTATTACTGCCGGTATGGTACAGCTGTCCGGTCTGCTTGTCACTGATGATATGCAGGTCCGCAGAAAGGATGACAGCGTTATAGGTGGTCTTTACGCTGTCGGAAACTGCTGCGGCGGCAGATATGCCATCCAGTACCCCACAATGATGGCGGGCAACAGTATCGGCATTGCCACTACTCTCGGCATGGTAGTGGGAGAATTTGCAGCAAAGAATATTTGATCGCCATAAAGAGTACACATAAACGTTATATTTTTAGCTTGTCAAAACCTACAATGCTGTCATCCTGAGCCTGCGTAGCAGGCGTGAGGATCCCCCAATGGTATGCAGAACGTAACAAGATGGGGATTTCTCCGTCAGCAAAGCTGACGTTCGAAATGACACATTCTTTGACAAGCTAAAACTATATGGAGGTGACGGTTTGGACTATAAGGTTTTGATTGTTGAGGACGAGAAGCGTCTGCGCGAGGTGCTCAGCGACCTTTTTGTCAGCAAGGGTGACACTCCCCTGACCGCCAAAAACGGTGCAGAAGCGTTGGAAACAGCCGAATACGAGGAACTTGACGCCATTCTTCTGGATATCATGATGCCCGAGCTGAACGGTTTTGAGGTCTGTCGTTCGCTGCGTAAAAAGTCAGACGTTCCCATCATCTTCCTCACTGCCCTGTCTGACGAGGACGACAAGCTTTATGGCTATGAGCTGGGCGCTGACGACTATATTACCAAGCCCTTTTCCCTGCCGGTACTGTATGCCAAGACTTCAGCGCTTATCCGCCGTCACAAAGGCGGCGTTATCACAGGCGACAAGTTTACCGTTGGTGAGCTGACCTTTGTTTTGTCGCAGCGCAGAGTGTATGCCGGACAGAACGAGGTCAAACTGTCACCCAAGGAATATGATCTGCTGCTGTGTCTGGCACGGAATAAAAACGCGGTCATGTCCAGAGAGCAGCTTATCGTCAAATGCTGGGGATATGATTACGTTGGTGACGACAGGTCTGTGGATACATACATCAAGCGGCTGCGGGCTGCTTTGGGTGAATATGCGGGACATATTGAAACGGTGATAAAAGCCGGGTACAGGTTTGTGGGATGATGGGCATACAAACCGCATAATAAGATGGGAATTTCTCAGTCGCCAAGGTCAGCAAAGCTGACCTTGGTCGCCAGCCTAACTACCCCTCCGTCTTCGCCTTTGGCGAAGACACCTCCCCTGACAAGGGGAGGCAGGGATGCAACACCGGAGGTGCGTTATGAAAAAGCTGAAAACAACGAAATATCTGGCAATTGTTACGGCTGCGGCTGTGGTCTTTTTCTACTTAGCCGCCGCTGTGACCGTAACCTTCATGCAGGCAAGACTGTACTGCGATATACTGCAAAGCGAAACCAACGACCTGCACACCTATGCTCACAACCAAGCTCAGCGCAGCGGAGAATGGATAATAAGAAGCGACGATCCCGAATCCGTTTCAGCTTACCAGCTTCAGGAGCTGGCGCAGCTGTCATGGTTTTTTCCTTACGACTGCTTCATTGCACGTGATGGCGCTGTGCTGAGAGTAGAGAACACATACGACGGTTTTGTGCTGGATGAAATACTCAGCAGAACGGATAATTTCCTGCAAATCACCTGGATAGACGAAAACAGGGAATCCCACAGCGCATATATCCCTCTGAACACTCAGCAGGCAATTCAAATGCAGCTGAATCAATACTTCGACCGTCGTACTGAGTTGAAGGTTGCCGGCGTATTAGATAACGGCTTTTTATATCCATCTTCAATTGAAGGCAGAAACATAAATTCACTTTTTGAAAACGACACCGAATTCCGTCCTTTTGATGGTGTTACCTTTGAAGATACGAAGCTTCCCGAAGGCGAAGTGGTTGAAATCATTGCCGAATATTACTGGCCAAGCGTCAGAGCCGATGGTAAGCTGATAAATGGCGACTCTGACCGTCAGATAAAGCACTACGCCAAAACCATGGAAAAGAGCTTGGAAAAAGCCGATGAACTGCGGGAAGAACTTGACCGTTTCATCGAAATGATGTATGTAAACAACATAGATATCGGTTACAGCTCCCGAAACATCTTCAAAAGCTATTTTGTAACCACTCAGTTTTTTCCCGATTATCAATGCGTCACCGCCGAGATGCTGGACAGCAATGATCCCTACGATGCCGACACTTCCCTGCTGTATGTTTATATGATGGCTTACAGCCCCATCAAGGCGGCGGCAGGTCAACTGATTTTCTATTACATTATCAGTGCTGTATTTGCGTTCACTGTATGGCTGATACTGTTTTATGTGCTGTATGAACGTCTGGGCAAGCCTCTTGCAAATGTTGCCATGGAGGCGGAGTTGAATAACTCCACTGCAAGCTTCGGCAACACCTGCCCTGAATTGAGATCAATAACGACCACTCTGGACAGTCACCGAATCGAGCGGCGTCAATTGCAGGACGAGGTCACTCGTCTTAACAAAGCTGTGGACTATGCAGCCGAAGCTGAGCGCAGCCGCCGTGAAATGACCTCTGCCATAGCTCACGAGCTGAAAACTCCCCTTGCCATAATCCACAGCTATGCCGAAGGAATTAACGAGCGTATTGCCGAGGACAAACGGGAACATTACCTGTCTGTCATACTGGATGAAACTGAGCGAATGGATGAAATGGTAGTGGAGATGCTTGACCTGTCACGTCTTGAAGCGGGCAGAACAAAGCTGAACCGCGAGGACTTTTCACTGCCTGAACTTGCCCATGCGGTATTTGACAGACTTGAAAAGGCTTGTCAAGCCAAAGAGCTCGATGTGAGCTTTGATATATTCGGCAGCTGCACAGTCAACGCTGACAAAAAGCGCATTGAGCAGGTCATCACCAACTTTGCCACCAACGCCATTAAGTACACACCTCACGGCGGACACATATGGGTACGCCTGCGTCAGCGCTACGCTTCGGTCACGCTTGCAGTCGAAAATGAGGGTGAAAGCATTGAACCGGAAAAGCTGGAAAAGGTATGGGATACCTTTTACCGTGTGGATGAAGCACGGCAGCATGCTACAGGTACCGGTCTGGGACTTGCCATTGCAAAATCCGTAATCGACCTGCACGGCGGAACGGTCAAGGCTGTGAACACTGTAAACGGCGTTGAGTTCAGTTTTGAAATATAGACTTGTTTCAAGATGATCGTGTACATTAATATGGAGATTTCTCCGTCAGCAAAGCTGACATTCGAAACGACAGAATAATTAAAAAGGACGCAAAGCGCATCAACGCTTTGCGTCCTTAGTTTATACAAGATATGGT
>CAZIPP010000007.1:0-32202 GCA_964541215.1 uncultured Oscillospiraceae bacterium | reverse complement strand
AAATGACAGCGTCACTGATCCCTGACACATGATACCTGAAACCTAAAAAAGTCTCCAAAACATCATTCGTTTTGGAGACTTTTTTCTTTTAGAACAGCTCGAGAGCCTTGGCTGCGAAACGTTCGCCGTATACTTCGAACAGAGCCTTGTCGTCTTCTTCGGTATCCTTCAGGCAAACAGGGCCGAGGTGGATGAAGGGGAGACCAAGGTGAGTTCCGCTGGAGTAAATGAGCATGCCCTTGACGAGCATCTGGGTAAGTACGCTCTGGATAGCAACATCAGCGCCGCCCTGCTTAAAGTTTGCAGTGCAGAAAGCGCCGCCCATTTTGCCGCCCAGCTTGCAGGGGCAGGTGTCGAGCCACTGTTTGACCTGCCAGCTTTCAGCAGCATAGTAGTCGGGAGTGCCAACAACAACAGCTGCGCTGTCGTTAACAAAATCAACATCAAGAGCATCGATAGGGAAGATGCCTACTTCGACGTCGCCGGCTTTCTTCATAGCTTCAGCCATGACTTCTGCCATTTTAGCGGTACGACCGGTGGAAGAAAAATATACTATAGAAATTTTCATGATAACCTCCGAAAATATTAAATATTCAATTACGCTGTCATTCTGAGCCTTACGCTGTCATTCTGAGCCTGCGCAGCAGGCGTGAGAATCCCCATCTTATGAAGGGGATTTCTCCGTCGGTCAGCTATGCTGACCTGACGTTCGAAATGACATTCAATTTTACTTATTGCCGATAAGATCAACAATATAATCAGCGATCTCTTCAACTGTTGCCAGCTCACCGGTACCCTTGCCGCCATAGGCCAGAACGCCTTCATGGGGATCGATGAACTTATAGCCATACTTTTTCAGCTTGGCCATGTTCTCTTCAAAAATGGGGTTGGTATACATGTTGTCATTCATTGCGGGAGCGAAGACAACGGGAGCGCGGGTAGCCATGACGGTGGTGGTCAGCATATCGTCTGCAATTCCGTTGGCGATTTTGCCGATAACGTTGGCGGTGGCGGGAGCGATAAGGAAGCAGTCGGCTTTCTTGGCGAGGGAAATGTGCTCAACGTTCCATACAGCGGGTTCTTTGAACATATCACGGGTAACGATATTGCGGGACAGGGTGCGGAGGGTCTGCTCAGTAATAAAAGTTTCTGCGTTTTTGGTCATTATCACATCAACGTTTGCGTGAAGATCAATGACCAGCTTGTTGATAATATATGTGGCCTTATAAGCGGCAATGCCGCCGGTCACACCCAAAACGATGTTTTTTCCGGTAAGCAACGATTTGTCCTCCTGTATGTGTGTTTTTCTAACCTTTTTATTATAGCACAAGTTTTTCCATATATCAAATCATTTAAAGCTATGGTAAACTTCGCCTGCTGACAGGTCATATCCTTTTATCTCGGCAAGTTCGGAAACTGTCACAAACGCGAAGCCGCGCTCTGTAAGAATGTCAATGACCTGCAGCGCCGCATCGACCGATGTGGAATACAGATCGTGGAGCAATACAATGTCTCCGTCGGAAACGTTGGAAATGATATTGTTTACTACCTTTTCGGTGTTAAGGTATTTCCAGTCCATGGGGTCAACGCTCCAAATGATGCAGGACATTCCACGCTTTCTCAGTTCCTCAAGAACCTGTTTGTTGTACCCTCCGCCGGGCGGACGCATAAGCTTTGCGGCAGCACCGGTACCCTCAGCAATGGAGGTATTTGTGCTGTCTATCTCAACAGCAAGGGAGTCGCCCTTCAGTCCGGTAAGTGAAGCATGCGTAGCGCTGTGATTGGCCACTTCGTGACCTTCTGTCACATAGCGATCCATTACCGATGAATACGCGGATATGCGATAGTCACAAAGGAAAAATGTAGCGTGGGCACCACGTTCCATCAAACCATCAAGCAGCCGTTCAGTCAGTGCTCCGGAAGGACCGTCATCAAATGTGAGTGCTACATACGCCTCTGCATCTGAACGCTTGTCCGGCAGGGAAGATACCATATCTTTTACGGTGTCCGTCATGGAAGAGTATCCCCCGTAACCCGAGAATACCACGCCTGTAGGAGCTGTGGTAAACATGGCGTTCAGTCCGCTGAGCTTTTCAAAGGTCGATGCTGAAACGTATACTGCTCCGGCGCGAAGCTCACAGTAATACTTGTTGGAATACTCATAGCCGCCTGACAAAATGAAGTGTTCACCGTAATAGAGGCTGTAGCTTTTTGAACCTATAGTGAAATCGCAGCTGTCGCTGTAGCTGGTATAGCTGCGGCAGTCTGCACCTGAGTTTTTCAGTGCATATTCTAAGGGGATCATCAGGTAGCCGTCGGCAGTACAGTATGGAACAGCTTTTTTGCCGTCTGACAGTATCTCATTTTGTTCTCCTGCAGCTAGGGAGAACATGGAGTTTACACGAAAAGCCAACGATGAATCAATGATACTTGTCTTTGATGGACCAAGCCTCCAAAAACCTGTTTTTCTGAAAGAATCAATGGTCTCAGGATCGCTGATGTTTTGAACATTATCAGTGATTAGAACAAACCGACCTTCTTTTTGTGAGCTGATATTAACATAGTAAAGACCCGGTATTCTGGCAATTATATCCACAGGAACATAGGTACTGCCATCGGTAACAGCTACCGGAGCTGACAGTTCGGTTTTTGTGCTTCCAACAGTTATTTCAGCGCTGCCTGAAGTTATGCTTATCACAAGCTTTCCGGACTTTATCTGCGTCTGCTTGGTCTGGCTGTTCCATGAAAGCTCAAGATCAAAGTTTTCCGCGATGAAATACAGCGGTATCATGGCAGTACCGTTCATGCTGTAATAGGGCGCAGTTTCAGTTCCAACGGAGTTTATCGCTTTGGATGTCGCTCCATTGACAAGAGCGATCGAGTTTCCCGGCTGTAATAAAACATAGGAGTCTTTTTTTACATTTTCGGCACTGACAAAGGTCATAAGCAATGCCAAAATGCATATGAATACCAGAGAGCGTTGCAGCTTTTTCATGTTGCTCCTTTCACTCAGCTGTAGAATTTGTTGATACCGGACAGCAAATCGCTAAGGCGATCTTTTTCCTCTTCCTCCACAAGTCCCATTTCCTTGCGGTAATCAGTCAGTGAATAGGAATCCATCTCAGAAGTGATGCAGTGGGAAGAATCAATAAGACCCTTTGCGGCAGTGGAGTTTTGATTTCCCCATGCGGAATCAGCCAATGAAGCAAAATACATGACTTCAACAATGCAGTATGAAGCAATGTCGGCAGGGGAGAAGTCGGCAGCGGTTTGAGCATCGACTTCAATGGCTGCCAACTGGTCAGGCTCAAGGTCACCGATCGCGTAATAATCATCGTCCCCATCAACAAGCCCAACAGCCTGAAGGACAGGCTCGTCTTCTTCGTCGTACCAGAAATCCATTTCGTTTGCTCTGATCGCAAGAACCTTACCGATATTTCCGGCGTATGGCTTGGCTGCTTTCAGTGAACCGAAGATAAGTTCGTAAAAATCCTTGTATGTTTCAGCGTCTTCATAACGGGCGGAAAGAATTTCCCATACATGTGAAAACTCAACATCTTTGATTATTTCGGATAAGCTGGACATGTCCAATACCTCCTGCTTAACAATAAAAATACATTAAAAATATATTAGCATAATTCGACAGAATATGCTATCATTGTTTAACAGGTCATCAACATTTCTAGCATTACCTTAAAACTAACAGAAAAACATAATTATTTTGGAATTTATGCTTGCAATTTCAAGAAAGTTATGTTAATATCAACTAGTTGACTTTTGGGTGGTCCTCTGCCTATATGGCACGAACGCCTGATAATATTAGGAGGAACCAGAAATGGATCTTATCA
The DNA here is from genome assembly GCA_964541215.1 of uncultured Oscillospiraceae bacterium. Classification (GTDB taxonomy): domain Bacteria; phylum Bacillota; class Clostridia; order Oscillospirales; family Oscillospiraceae; genus SIG469. The sequence goes on along the minus strand of CAZIPP010000007.1, from coordinate 28,354 downwards.
AAGCACTTGATCAGCAGAACATGAAAGCCCAGCTGCCCACCATGAACGTTGGCGATACTGTCCGCGTACATGTCAAGATCAAAGAGGGCGCTCGCGAAAGAGTTCAGGTTTTCGAAGGTACCATCATTGCCAAGAAGCATGGTGGCGTTCAGGAAACCATCACAGTTCGCCGCATTTCCAACGGTATTGGCGTTGAAAAGGTATTCCCTGTTCATTCCCCCAACGTTGTTGATGTAGTAACTGTCCGCCGCGGTAAAGTCAGAAGAGCAAAGCTCTACTATCTCCGCGATCGCGTTGGCAAGGCTGCCAAGGTCAAGGAAAGAGTCTAATTTTTCTCATAAAAAGAGGGGCTGTTGTTCAGCTCCTCTTTTTATTTTGTTATCTTCGCAACTTACTCTTTATTAATTAAGAATTTTCGTATATAATAAATTAGTTAAAGACCAATGCCTAAAGGAGCGATACAATGAAGCCGGATGAAGAAAAAATCGAGATCATCCCGGAGGATGAAAATATAGAAGTTATTGCTGATGAAAGTCTTGAGGAACTGCCGGAGCCGGAGGAAGAGCCCGAAGAGGAAGAAGCTGAAAGCCTGTCCAAAGCATTTTATTCATGGGCGGCAGACCTTGTGGCATGCCTTGTGTTCGTTGTACTGTTTTTCATTTTTGTTGTCAGGATAATCGGTGTTTCCGGAACCTCAATGCTGCCTACACTGCACGACAAGGACATGGTGCTGCTGCTTTCAAACGTGTTTTATGAAGCAGACAATGATGATATTGTTGTTGTCTACAAAGAAAGCTACGGCGAGCCTATAGTCAAGCGTATTATTGCTACCGAAGGCGAAACTATTGATATAGACTTTTATACCGGTGAAGTTTGGGTGGATGATGAGCTGCTCAATGAGCCATATATTCTTGAGCCAACCTATATTTCCGGTGATATGCAATTTCCGCTGACTGTACCTGAGAATTGTGTGTTTGTGATGGGAGATAATCGTAACGGAAGTTTAGACAGCCGATGGAGCGAAATAGGTATTGTGGACGAACGCTGCATACTTGGAAAGGTTCTGTTCAGGATATTCCCCTTTAATTCGATTGGAAAGGTAAAATAAGCTTTTTAACGTAAGAAAGGAAAGGGCATTGATATGAACATTCAATGGTACCCCGGACATATGACAAAGACTCGCCGTCAAATGGCGGAAAGTCTCAAGCTGGTCGATGCTGTTTGTGAACTGCTGGACGCTCGCATACCCATGTCAAGCCGAAACCCTGATATTGACGATATGTTTTCCTCGAAGCCGAGGATGGTAATACTGAACAAAGCAGATCAGGCTGATCAGAACATCACCAAACGATGGAAAGAGTATTTCAAGTCAAAAGGAATGGCGGTGATTGAGACAGACTGCAAGACCCGCCGCGGTATAAATGACTTCGCTCCGGCACTTCGTGAACTGCTGAAAGACCAGATAGCCAAGTGGAATGAAAAAGGTCAGGTGGGGCGTCCTGTTCGTGTAATGATCGTTGGTATCCCCAATGTTGGCAAGTCTACCCTTATCAACCAGCTTGCCGGACGCAAGACCGCAAAAACAGAAGACCGCCCCGGTGTTACCCGCGGCAAGCAGTGGGTCAAGGTTGACGAAAAGCTTGAGTTGCTGGACACCCCCGGTATTCTCTGGCCCAAGTTCGATGACCCAAAGGTTGGTCTTCGTCTTGCGTTTACCGGTGCAGTTAAAGATACCATCATGGATACTGAGTCCCTTGCTTTTGAACTTATGAAGCTGCTGGCTACTGAGTATCCTGAAAAGGTCAGAGAACGATATAAGATTGAGCCTGATCCAAATGCCGAAGGCTGGGAGATACTTGAAGCTGCCGGTCGAAAGAGGGGATTCCTCATTTCCGGTGGTGAGATTGATTTAGACAGAATGGCGAAAGTTCTTCTGGACGAATATCGTGCCGGTAAGCTTGGACGCTTGAGTCTCGAAACGCCTGAGATGATAGGAGAAAACAATGAGTGAATTCGACCTGTGGAAGATAGAAAATTCCTTTGCTGATAAAGGATACGGCATCATATGCGGTGTGGACGAAGCGGGAAGAGGACCGCTGGCAGGTCCTGTATGTGCCGCTGCTGTTATATTGCCTGCGAATCTTGAGATAGATGGTTTGAAGGATTCCAAAAAGCTTTCCGAAAAAAGGCGTGAAGCCCTTTACGATATAATCTGTGAAGAGTCAGTGGCTTACGCCATTGCATACGCGACTGTTGAAGAGATAGAGAGCCTGAATATTCTGCAGGCAACTTTTCTTGCCATGAGAAGAGCCGTGGAAGCGCTTTCTGTAAAGCCGGAGCTGGCGCTGGTCGATGGCAATCGTAAACCGCCGTTGGATATTCCGTGTGAAACTGTAATTAAAGGTGACGCCAAGGTGGCTTCCATTGCCGCAGCTTCAATTTTGGCAAAGGTTTCCCGAGACAGATATATGGTAAAAATGGCAGAGACCTACCCCGGTTACTTCCTTGAGATACATAAGGGCTATGGTACAAAGAAGCATTATGAAGCCATATTGAAAAATGGTGTAACTCCGATCCATCGTATGAGCTTTTTGAAAAATCTTGAGTCAAAACGGGAAAAGAGCTATGGCAAAGACTGATCTTCTTGGTCGCTGGGGTGAGGCAGAAGCAGCGAAGTATTTGCGAAAAAAGGGCTATACAATCATCGCCGCAAACTACCGTTCACGTTACGGAGAGATCGACATTATTGCAGGTGATGGAAGCTTCATCGTTTTTGCGGAAGTGAAACTGCGAAAAAATGCCGATCACGGTACTGCGGGAGAGTTCGTAGATGCCCGTAAACAGAACAAGATCCGCACAACAGCTTCCCTTTGGCTGGCACAGAATGAAACAGAGTTACAGCCGCGATTTGATGTTGTCGAGATCTATGCCCCAAACGGTATGTCCGATAAGGGTAAAAAGATAAATCATATTATCAACGCTTTTCAGTGAGGTAGTAAAATGAATAAAATACCATATTTTGATTCCCATTGTGATACAGCGTTTTTGATGGCAGAAAAAGGTTATGGACTTTACGAAAATGAAGGACATATTGACCTGAAGCGTCTTTCTCACTATGGTCCTGCGGCACAGTTTTTTGCCATTTTTGGAGTTCCTCAGTTCTCAAAAGAGGAGAAAACCTACAGCCGGATATTTGATGATACATATAAGCATCTGACTGATCAGTTCGAAAAAAACAGCGAGTTTGTAGCTTTCTGCCGCAGCGGTAAGGATGCTGAAAAGGCAGCGGAAGAAGGTAAGGTTGCAGGCTTTGTAACTGTTGAAGGCGCAGACCTTTTAGGATGCAGCATTGAAGGATTGGAGCGTGGATACGAGCTTGGTGTTCGCGCTGTTGGACTGACCTGGAATTTCAAAAATGCTCTGGCAGGCACAAATGTTGAAGATGGCGGACTTACCGATGAGGGCAAAAGGTTTGTCAGAAAAATGTACGACCTTGGTATGATAGTGGATGTTTCTCATATATCTGACAAAGCGTTTTACGATATATGCGATATTGCTACCGGACCTATTGTTGCTACCCATTCAAATTCCAGAAGTGTCTGGGCACATTCCAGAAACCTGACTGATGATATGTATCGCCAGATAATCAAGTCCGGAGGTACGGCCGGCATCAACCTTTATGCTGATTTTATTGGCGGTGAAGGAGTGGATGTAGACGCCGTAATGGAACATATTTGTCATTATCTGGATCTTGGAGGTCTAAAAAACGTTAGCCTTGGCGGTGACCTTGATGGCTGCGATGTTCTGCCGGCGGGTATCCATGGGGTTGAAGACGTTTACAAAATCTATGATGCTATGCTGATTTGCGGATTTGGCAAACAGCTGGCAGATGATATTTTCTATAATAATCTGATGGAGGTTGTAAAGAGAGTATGCGATATGTAAGTACAAGAGATTCCGGCCTCAGCCTTTCTGCTTCTGAGGCTATAGTAATGGGACTTAGCCGCGACGGAGGTTTGTTTATTCCAGAAACTATTCCCGCTCTTGAAAGCGGTGCGATCGAGAAGCTCTGCAACATGAGTTATCAGGACAGAGCCGTATACGTTATGAAGATGTATCTTGATGAGTTCAGCGAAGAAGAACTGAAGTCATTTACTACTGCTGGTTACGGTCCTTCAAAATATGATGTTCCTGAAGTTGCTCCTATGTACAAGCTTGACGATAAAACCGGAATTCTTGAGCTTTGGCATGGTCCCACCTGTGCTTTCAAAGATATGGCATTGCAGATGCTGCCTTATTTGCTGACTGCTTCGCTGCAAAAAACAGGAGAGACCAAGACTGTTTGCATCCTGGTCGCAACCTCCGGAGATACCGGAAAAGCCGCGCTTGAAGGTTTCTGCGATGTCGATAAGACCAAGATACTGGTTTTCTATCCCAAGAACGGCGTTTCCGATATTCAGGAGCTTCAAATGGTCACACAGTCCGGAGACAATGTAGGCGTCTGCGCTGTATATGGTAACTTTGATGACGCTCAGACCGGAGTTAAGCGTATTTTTTCTGATGAAGGTATACGTGAAAAGCTGGAAAAGGAAGGCTTTTTCCTGTCTTCTGCCAATTCAATAAACTGGGGTCGTGTTCTTCCTCAGATAGTCTACTATGTTTCAGCCTACTGCGACTGTATCAACAACGGCACTATCAAGATGGGTGACGAACTGAACGTTTGCGTACCTACGGGTAATTTCGGCAATATTCTTGCCGGTTACTTTGCTAAACTTATGGGAGTGCCCATTGGTCGCTTTATCTGCGCTTCCAACTCCAATAACGTTCTGACTGATTTTATCGACACAGGTGTTTATAACAAGAATCGTCAGTTCTTTACCACCACATCGCCCTCCATGGATATCCTTGTCTCCAGCAACCTTGAACGCCTGCTTTACAGCATTACAGGTGATTCCGATGCGGTCAAAGGCTGGATGAATGAGCTGAATACAGTAGGCAAGTACGAGGTTACTGAGGCTGTTAAGACCGCAGTACAGGCAGAGTTCTCCGGCGGTTACTGTTCCGATGAAGAAGCCGCAGCCGCTATTGCGAAGCTGAAAAACGAAAACGACTATCTTATGGACACTCACACTGCTGTTGCATATAAGGTGCTTGAAGATTACCGTAAAGCTTCCGGCGATGAACGTCCCTGCGTTGTTGTTTCCACTGCCAGCCCCTTCAAGTTCTGTGAAAGCGTCCTGAACGCTCTTGGTATTGCCGATATCCGTCCCGGTTGTGACGTTATTGATCAGCTCAGCGAGGTTTCCGGTGTTAAGGCTCCGCTGCCTCTGCTTACTCTGAAGGACAAAGAGGTCCGCTTTACCGACGTTGTGGAAAAGCCGGCTATGGACGATGCAGTGCTTAAGATGATACTCAAATAATCGGAGGTATTTTATGTCCCTTTACGCCATAGGAGACCTGCATCTGTCTTTGACGGCAGACAATCCCATGGATATTTTCGGTGACTGGGAAGGCTATGTTGACCGCTTGAAGGAAGGCTTTTCTGTTGTTACCGAGGAGGATACCACCGTGCTTCTTGGAGACCTTTCGTGGGGCATCGACCTTAATGAGTCAAAAGAGGATTTCCGCTTTATTTCCAATATTCCCGGGCGAAAAATAATCCTCAAAGGAAACCATGATTACTGGTGGTCAACAGCTAAAAAAATGAACGCCTTTTTTGAAGAAAATGGCTTTGATAACATTGAGATACTTCATAACAATTGCCTGTACTATGAGGATATTGCCCTTTGCGGAACTCGCGGATGGTTTTACGAACTGGACGGGAAAGGGGATAACTCCAAGGTATACAATCGTGAGATAATGCGGCTGGAGACTTCGCTGAAGGCGGCCGGAGACAGCGAAAAGATCTGCTTTTTCCACTATCCGCCGAAATACAGAAACTACAGCTGCCCAGATATTCTGCGATTGATGGTAAAGTATGATGTTAAGTCGTGCTATTACGGTCATCTGCACGCAGAAAGCCGCCGCCTTGCAATTGAAGGCGTGTCGGATACTATTGATTTTCATCTTGTTTCTGCCGATCATGTGGGATTTAAGCCTGTTAAAATCAAATAATCCTTAGAAACAAGGGGTTTTTTTAAAAATAACAGTAGAAAAATCAATGCATATCTGCTAGAATATATAAGATTAATGGAATTATGCCCCGGTAGACAGACCGGTGGCTTCACAGGAGGATTTTTAACAAATGGAACTCAAAAGCTTCACCAAAAAAGAAGGCAGCAGAGCCGAACTGGTTATCGAGGTTTCTGCCGAACAGTTTCAGAAAGCTCTGAACACTGCCTACAATCAGGCAAAGAAGGACATCTACATTCCCGGCTTCCGCAAGGGTAAGGCTCCCAGAAAAGTTATCGAGGGTATGTACGGCAAGGAAGTATTCTATGAAGACGCCATCAATGTTCTTTATCCCGAAGTTTTCCCCGAAGCCGTTGAAAAGGCTGAACTTAATATTGTTGGAACTCCCGGTGTTGATGATCTGAACGTTTCCGAAGACGGTGTTCTGACTCTGACTATGTCTGTTGACATCTATCCCGAAGTAGAGATGGGTGAATATAAGGGCATTACCGCATATAAGCCCGAAGTCGAAGTTACCGACGAAGAGGTAGATGAAGAGATCGAAAACCTGCGTACCCGCAATGCCCGTATCGTTTCTGTTGACCGTCCTGTTCAGGATGGCGACACCGCTGTTATCGACTTTGAAGGTTTTGTAGACGGCGTTGCATTCGACGGCGGCAAGGGCGAGGGTTACGAACTGAAGATCGGTTCCGGTACTTTTATCCCCGGTTTTGAAGATGCTCTCATCGGTGTTTCTGCCGGCGAAAGTAAGGACGTTGAAGTTACCTTCCCCGAGGACTACACCGCTGAGCTTGCCGGTAAGGCCGCTACCTTTAAGTGTGTTGTCCACGAAGTTAAGGAAACTCAGAAACCCGAGCTTGACGATGAATTCGCTATCGACCTCGGCAGCGACAATCTTGATGCTCTTAAGGCAGAAACCAAGCAGAAGCTTATCGATTCCCGTGAGACCGACGCACAGAACACCTTTGAAAGCAATGTAATGCGCGAAGTTTCTTCTGCTATGAAGGCAGATATTCCCCAGTCCATGATCAACGATCAGCTGGATAAACTTATCGAGAACTTCTCCTATCAGGTACAGATGGCCGGTATGAGAATGGAAGATTACATGAACATGATCGGCGCTGATATGGCTTCCATGCGTTCCAGCTATGCACCCATGGCAAAGGCTCAGGTCAAGAGCGAGCTGGCTATGAACAAGATCGCAGAACTGGAAGGCATTGAGATCACCGACGAAGATGTTGATGCAGAATATGCACGTCTTGCTGAAGCATATGACATGGATTTTGAAAACGTCAAGCAGTATATGCCTGCTGATGACATCAAGTACTCCCTCAAACTGGACAGAGCCTCCAAGCTGGTCATCGAAGCTGCTGTAGCAACTTCCGAACAGCCTGACCTCTCTCCCGAAGATATAGAACTCATTCAGGAAGTCGCAGCTCAGGCCGCCGAAATGCAGGAAGCTGAAGCTGACAAGTCCGAAGAGGAATAAATAACTACGCAACAGGTTAGAATCTTCGGGTCTAACCTGTTGCTTGTTAAGCAACCAAATGAAAGGAGCAAATTAAATGAGTTTCGTACCTTATGTAGTAGAACAAACCAGCCGTGGTGAACGGTCTTACGACATTTTTTCACGCCTGCTCAACGACCGAATCATTTTCCTGTCTGAAGAAGTGAACGATACCACCGCCAGTCTTGTGGTGGCTCAGCTTCTTTTCCTTGAAGCTCAGGATCCCGACAAAGATATCCAGTTTTACATCAACAGCCCCGGCGGAAGTGTAACTGCAGGTATGGCCATTTATGATACCATGCAGTATATCAAGTGCGACGTTTCCACCATCTGCATCGGTCTTGCAGCTTCTATGGGAGCATCTCTTCTTTCCTCCGGTGCAAAAGGCAAGCGTATGGCGCTGCCCAATGCTGAGATCATGATCCACCAGCCTTCCGGCGGAAGCCAGGGTCAGGCAACAGATATCGAGATCCAGGCACGCCGTATCCTTCAGATGAAGGAACACCTGAATCAGATTCTTTCCGAAAACACCGGTAAGCCTCTGGAACAGATCAAGCAGGACTGTGAACGCGATTACTTCATGACCGCTGAGGAAGCTCAGCAGTATGGCCTTATTGATAAGGTAATTACCAGAAGATAACAGGAGAAGCCTTGTATGGCAAAGAATGAGAATAAAACTGTTCGTTGCTCCTTCTGCGGCAAGCTTGAAAACCAGGTACAGCGCATCATTGCAGGTCCCAATGTATTTATCTGCAATGAGTGCGTTGCACTTTGCGATTCGCTTTTGGAAGATGAGCAGCTGATACACGACGAGTCTGACTATGAGCTGCCTGAGAAGCTGCCTGTTCCTAAAGAGATTAAGGCTTTTCTTGACGAGTATATCATTGGTCAGGATGAGGCTAAAATAGCCCTTTCCGTTGCTGTCTATAATCACTATAAGCGTCTGCTTTATGGCGACAGCGGAGATGTTGAGCTTCAAAAGAGCAACATTCTTCTGATAGGTCCTACCGGCAGCGGCAAGACCCTTTTCGCTCAGACGCTGGCTAAGATACTTGAAGTACCCTTTGCCATTGCTGATGCAACTACTTTGACAGAAGCAGGTTACGTTGGTGAAGACGTTGAAAACATCCTGCTCCGTCTTATTCAGGCTGCTGACTATGATGTTGAGCTGGCTCAGCGTGGTATAATTTACGTTGATGAGATTGACAAGATCTCCCGCAAGAGCGAAAGCACTTCAATTACCCGTGATGTCAGCGGTGAAGGCGTACAGCAGGCATTGCTGAAGATCATCGAAGGTACTGTAGCTAATGTTCCTCCACAGGGAGGGCGTAAGCATCCCCAGCAGGAGTTTATCCAGATAGACACCAGTAAGATACTGTTTATCTGCGGCGGTGCTTTTGATGGTCTTGAAAAAATAATCGAATCCCGCACCGATAAATCTGCTATAGGCTTTGGCGCAAACATTACCAGCAAGAAGGAAAAAGACGTTGGGCAGACCTTTAAAGATGTTCAGCCCCACGATATCCTGAAATACGGACTTATTCCGGAATTGGTGGGGCGTTTGCCGGTGCTGGTTTCTCTCAATTCCCTTACAAGAGAAGATCTGGTAAGAATTCTGACCGAACCCAAGAACTCCCTTTGCAAGCAATACTGTAAGCTTATGGAGTATGATAATGTTGAGCTGTCCTTTGAATATGCCGCTCTCGAAGCTGTTGCCGATAAAGCAATAGAACGTGAGATCGGTGCCCGTGGTCTGCGTGCTGTTATGGAAGGTATATTGACTGAACTGATGTATGAAGTGCCTTCTGATCCCACCGTGCGCTCGGTGACCATTACAAAAGGAACTGTTGACGGTACTGAGAAGCCCCTGATCGTCAGGGAAGATACTACTCGTCAGCTGAAACAGTCTGCTGGTCAGGCAAAATAACTTATCTTTTCCTCTTACTCCCATGGAGGTTCTCATGGCAAAATACGAAATTCCCATTTATGAGTGTTATCCCGTTATGGCCCTTCGCGGGCTTACGGTCTTTCCCAATATGCTCATGCATTTTGATGTGGGCAGGGAAAAATCTGCAAAGGCGCTGGATGCCGCTATGCTGGAAGATCAGAAGATATTTCTGCTTACCCAGCGTGACATAGCTGACGATGATCCCACTGAGGATCAGCTGTATAAAGTCGGTACCATCGCCCATGTGCGCCAGGTGCTGAAAATGCCCGGTGATTCCATACGTATACTTGTTGAAGGTCTGGCACGCGGAAATATCATCGAATTTGTGCAGACTGAACCGTACTTAAAGGCCAATGTTGAGGCGGTGGACGAGACCAAACCTGTCTCAAAAACCAAGAAGACAGAAGCAGTGCTTCGCACCTGCTATGATCTGTATGCTGAATACCTTGATATCCTTGGTAAAAACAACGGTGAAGCTCTGCTGAAAGTTATCTCTTCTTCGGATCCCGGTTTTGTTGCTGATTATATCGCTCAGAACACCACATTTAAGTTTGAAGAAAAGCAGACTATTATGGAGGAGCTCAATCCAACACGCCGTCTTGAAAAGCTCAATAAGATACTGGCAAACGAAATAGACATCCTTCAGATCGAGACCTCGCTTAATGAGCAGGTACAGGCAAGCATTTCCAAGGGGCAGCGTGACTATTATCTCCGTGAGCAGATGAAGGTTATCAGAACCGAGCTTGGTGAGACTGACGATGATGACGAGCTTGCAGAATACCGAAAAAAGGTAGCGGAGCTAGATGCTTCCGATGAAGTCAAAGAGAAGCTTTCTAAGGAGATAGACCGTCTTGCAAAGCAGGGATACGGTTCTTCCGAATCCTCTGTTATCCGAAACTATCTGGATATCTGCCTTGAAATGCCCTGGAACGTCAGGACTAAAGAGCAGGTAGATATTGCAAAGGCAAGGAAGATCCTCGATGCCGATCATTACGGTCTTGAAAAGGTCAAGGAACGAATTCTTGAATTCCTTGCAGTCAAGCAGCTTGCTCCGGATCTAAGCGGTCAGATACTTTGCCTTGTTGGACCTCCTGGTGTTGGCAAAACTTCTGTAGCTGTATCCATTGCAAGATGCCTGAACCGCAAGCTGGCACGGATCTCTCTTGGCGGTGTTCGTGATGAGGCTGATATTCGCGGTCATCGTAAGACCTATATCGGAGCCATGCCCGGACGTATCATTACGGCAGTTAAGCAGGCAGGATCTATGAATCCTTTGATCCTCATGGATGAAATAGATAAAATGGGCAGTGACTACAGGGGAGACCCTTCTGCCGCACTTTTGGAAGTTTTTGATACTGAACAGAATATGGCTTTCCGAGATCATTTCCTTGAGCTGCCCTTTGACCTTTCAGATGTAGTGTTTATCACTACTGCAAACTCTACTTCCACCATTCCTCAGCCATTGCTCGACAGAATGGAGATCATTGAGCTTTCCAGCTATACTGATGAAGAAAAGCTGCAGATAGCCAAAAATCATCTGCTTCCCAAGCAGTTAAAAAAGCATGGTTTGAACAAAAATATGCTCAGAATATCCGATGATGCTATTCGTGAGATCATCACCGGATATACTCGTGAATCAGGTGTTCGCAATCTTGAACGTGAGCTTGCAGGTGTTTGCCGTAAGGCTGCAAAAAAAGTCGCTACCGATGGCGTAAAGCGTGTTTCGGTAAAGGCGGGTCAGTTGGAAGAATATCTTGGTGTACGCAAGTATCACCCTGAAACTCAGCGCCTTATAGATGAAGTTGGCGTTGTGACCGGTCTTGCATGGACTTCTGTTGGCGGCGAGGTGCTTGAAGTAGAGGTCAACGTGGTTGATGGTTCCGGAAAGCTTGAACTTACCGGCAATCTTGGCAACGTTATGCAGGAAAGCGTAAAAGCTGCTGTCAGCTATATCAGGAGCCGCAGCAATGAGTTTGGTATACCTTCCGATTTCCATAAAACCAAAGATATTCATGTACATTTTCCTGAAGGTGCCGTTCCTAAGGACGGTCCCTCTGCCGGCATCACTGTCTGCACTGCCATTGTTTCTGCTCTTACCGGTACTCCTGTAAGACGTGATCTTGCCATGACCGGCGAGATATCTCTTCGTGGTCGAGTTATGGCCATAGGCGGTCTCAAGGAAAAAACCATGGCAGCTCTCAGAAATGGTGTTAAGACTGTAATTATCCCTGCGGAGAATGAGCCGGATCTTGCCGATATTGACCCGCTGGTACGCAGCTCACTGACCTTTATAACAGTTTCCAGTGCTGATGCAGTTATCCGTCATGCTCTGGATCTGCCTAAGGAAGGTGCTGCAAAAGAGGAAGTAGCTTTTATTCCCACGCTTACAACTGCTGAAGAATCAGCTGTTTCCTTAAAGCAATAGGATGGTAATATATGAACCTGAACAATGCTGAATTTATAAGATCCGCCGCTGCGGCGGCGGATTTTCCCCGGGATGGACTGCCTCAGATAATTTTTGCAGGCAAGTCCAACGTAGGGAAGTCTTCTGTTATCAACAAGGTGCTTAACCGGAAAAACTTTGCCCGTGTAGGACAAAGCCCCGGCAAAACCACCCATATAAACTTTTTCCTTATCGATAAAAAGGTGTATTTTACGGATCTCCCGGGTTATGGATATGCCAAAGTATCCCAGGCAGAACGTGCGCGCTGGGGAAAACTTATCGAAACATATTTCAATGAGCCCGGTATGATAAGCCTTGGTATTATGATAGTTGACCACCGTCATAAGCCCACCAGGGACGATATCGTCATGGCCACATGGTTCAAAGAGACCGGTATGCCTTTTGTTATTGTCGCAAACAAGCACGACAAGCTCAAAAAAAGCGAGGTTGAGCCCAATCGCGAGCTTATTCGTCAGACTCTTGAGCTTAGTGAAGCTACTCCCATCATCTCTTTTTCTGCTGAAAAGGGAACCGGCAGAGATGAACTCTTGCGCTATATCAACGCAGCTGCTGAGGGTACATTATGAGTGCATTTAAAGCCTGGCTGAGTCAGCTTCAGTTTGGCTATGTGGGTGAGATCCTCATGGTCGTTCTGGCAAGCCTTTTATGCATTACTTTTCATGAGTGTTCCCATGGGTTTGTTGCCTACAAACTGGGTGATCCTACCGCTAAAAGGCAGGGAAGACTAAGCCTTAATCCGCTGAAACATATTGATGTTTTCGGTCTCGTTATGATGGCTGTCTTTAAATTTGGCTGGGCAAAGCCTGTGCCTGTTGATATGCGTTACTTCAAAAAGCCTAAGACAGGTATGGCTATCGTTGCTCTGGCCGGTCCCATATCGAACATTCTTCTTGCGTATATAGCCCTTATTATCAGGGCTATAGTCATATTCTTCCTTTATGGAACAACTGTTGGCAGCATTCTTATTTCTTTCTTGGAGTATGTTGCGCTGTTGAGCATTGGTCTTGCGATTTTTAACATTATCCCAATTCCACCGCTCGACGGTTCAAAGGTACTTAACGCTGTTTTGCCAAACAGGATTTATTATAAGCTTATGCGTTATGAGCAGATCGGCATGATACTGCTGCTGATAATCATGTATCTTGGTGTACTTGATACTCCGCTGTTCACTGCACGAACCTTTGTTACAAACTTACTTTCCAGGCTTGCCTGGTTTCCATATTCTATCTTAAGCAGTATATTCTGATTCGGATGTGATTATTTGACCTCGGCTCCCACTTACAGGCTGGAGAGCGTTGTGAAGGCAAAGTCTGACGTTATGGAGGACTTTGTCGGTCCTCTTGACGTTATCCTGCTGCTTTTATCAAAAAATAAAATAGAGATAAAGGATATCAGGATCGCTGATATCCTCGACCAGTATTTGCAGTATCTTGAGCAGATGAAGCGTATGGATCTTGAGATAGCAAGTGAGTTCATAACAATGGCTTCCCATCTTGTTTACCTTAAATCCAAAACGCTGCTTACTGTGGGCGATGATGAGCCCGACTCTGAAATGGAGCAGTTTATCAAATCTCTGGAAGAGCGTCAGAATCAGGAAAGCTATGCCAAAGTAAAGGCGCTTTCTGAAGAGCTGCGTCCAAAGTACGAAAACAGTAAAAACCTGCTTCCTCATGAACCGGAACCTCTTACGCCTGATAATACTTACAGATATCAGCACAGCCCGCAGGATCTTATCGATGCGTTGAAAACTATTGTTCTTCGCACTGAACAAAAACTGCCGCCTCCCGTATCTGAGTTTGAAGGAGTGGTTGGCAGGGAACCATACTCTGTTGACGAGAAAATGTCGGATGTTTTACGAAGACTGCTGAAAAACGGCATAATGCGGTTGTCAGCATTGTTCCGTACCAGCAGAACCCGTTCTGAACTGGTGGCAACATTTTTGTCTGTTCTTGAGCTTTGCAGCAAGGGCAGGATAAATCTGGCAGGCTCCGATGATGACTGCACCATATCCTACATTGCAGATGAAGGCGGTGAGACAGTATAATGAGTACACTGAATATTGAAGAAAACGTTTTGGAAGCTTCCCTGGAAGCGGTGCTTTTTGCCGCGGGTGAACCAGTTGCCATATCACGAATGGCTCAGATGCTTGAAGTTTCCGATGATGATATTATCTTTGCTGCCACCAGACTTGCGGATATGTACAGCTTTGAAAGACGAGGTATTCGTCTGATTCGTCTTGATGACTGTTATCAGCTGTGTTCCGCTCCTGAGTATGCTGAGCTTATCAGAAAAACCCTTGAGACAAGAAAACCTCCCAAGCTGTCCCAATCTGCATTGGAAGCGCTGACCATTGTTGCGTATTATCAGCCCACAACAAGGGCATATGTAGACAAGGTCAGAGGAGTTGACAGCTCTTACACTATTGGACTTTTGCAGCAGCGAGGTCTTATCGAAGAATGTGGACGTCTGAACGTTCCCGGCAGACCTGCGCTTTTCAGGACTACGCAGGATTTTCTCAGGGTATTTGGTCTAAGTTCTCTTGAAGAGCTTCCGCCCATGCCCGAGAGTGAGCTTCTTGAATCGCCTGCATTTCCTGTTTTGGCTGAAGAGGTGGAACAATGATCGTCCTTTGTATAATTCTGGCCATTGTGGTAATAATCGCATTGACCCCTGTGGGAGTAAGAGCCAGATACGATGAAGACGGTCCTGTGGTTTGGGCAAAAATCGGTCCCATTCGGGTAAAGCTTTATCCTTTGCCTGAAAAAGATAAGCCACAAAAGGAAAAAAAGAAGAAAAAAACAAAAGAAAAAAAGGAACCTGAACAGTCTCCTCATCAACAGGCAGCAAAAGGCGGTACTTTTGAACGTATCAAGCAGCTACTTCCTCATGGAATTACAGCTGTTAAGCGCTTTTTCAAAGGTCTTGTGATCCAAAAACTGACCGTATACTATCAGGTGGCTGCCGAAGATCCGGCAAAAGCCGCAATGCAGTATGGCTATGGCTGGGCTGCGATAGGTATGGTCACCGGACTTGTTGAGAATAGTTTTACTGTTAAAGATAGGGATCTTCAGGTATTTGTCAATTTTGAAGAACACGCTGAAAAGAGAATATTTGTTTTGGCTGAGCTTACAATACGCATTGGTCGGCTATTCTATGTCGGCTTTGGATTTGGTATTGAGTTTTTGAAAATTATCCTTAAAAACAGAAAGAATAAAGCTATAGCATCAGAAAACACCTCTGCTAACGTATGAAAGGAATGAACATTTCTATGGAACATCATCTCAGCGATATGATGGGCACAACAATGTCCAAAATCAAGGAAATGATAGACGTTAATACTATTGTGGGTACTCCTATTAATACCCCCGATGGAACAACTATTATTCCCGTTTCCAAAGTCAGTTTTGGCTTTGCCTCCGGTGGTTCCGATTTCCAGACAAAAAACCAGACTTCAGACGCCAATTTCGGCGGCGGTGGTGGAGCCGGTGTAACTATCACTCCTATTTCTTTTCTGGTTGTGAATAATGGCAATGTAAGGCTCATACCGGTTACCGTACCTGCCAACAATTCTGTTGACAGAGTTATTGAGCTACTGCCTGAGCTGATTGAAAAGCTTAAAGAAATGATGCCAAAGAAAGAAGAAAAGGCAGTAGATGATCCCTTTGTCAAGTAGAATACTACTGCGTTCTGAGTGTTAGCAGCAATGCTGACCTAAAGAGAAATCCCCTTCAAAGGAGCATTGCGCCGTAAGAAGGGGTTTTTTCGCATTGGTAACAGATATTGAATGGAGATTTGAGGATGACAAAGGAAACTCTTGATATAGCAAGAAAATTTCGGGACGATAGAGACTGGATGCAGTTTCATAATCCCAAGGATGTGGCTATTTCCATCAGCCTTGAGGCGGCCGAACTGCTTGAGCTCTTTCAATGGAGCGCTGAAGATACCTGGTGCAGCGAAAAGTTGGACAGCATTAAGGAAGAACTTGCGGATGTGCTTATTTATTGCATCTATATGGCTGATGCCTGCGGGCTTGATATTGACGAAATAATAACCAAAAAGTTTGAAAAAAACAATAAAAAGCATCCAATATCGAGTAAAGACTAATAACATTTTCGTTGTTGCAGATACTAACCCCCGGTGATACTATGATTTTAAGAAAAGTGTCTGTGATTGTTTTGTGCATAATTGCTTTTATCCTGCCAACATCAGCGCTCAGCCTGAGTGCGTCATCTGCTGTATGTATGGATCTTGAAAGTGGGCGAGTTCTGTATGCTTACAACGAAAGTCAGCCTATGCAAATTGCCAGTACTACCAAGATAATGACAGCACTTATAGTTTTGGAGAATTGCAATCTGGAGGAGAAAGTAAAAATCCCCAATGAAGCTGTTGGCGTTGAAGGTTCTTCGCTTTATCTAAAGGCAGGAGAGATCATTTCGGTTCAGGACCTGCTGTATGGATTGATGCTTCGTTCCGGGAATGATGCTGCTGTAGCTTTGGCGATCCATTGCGCCGGAAGTGTTGATGCTTTTGCTGATATGATGAATTGTAAGGCAAAGGAACTCGGACTAAATAACTGCTATTTTGTCAATCCTCACGGTTTGAGTGAGGAAGGTCATCTTTGTTCAGCCTATGATCTTGCGGTGATAGCGCAAGAAGCCATGAACGTTCCCGACTTTGCCGCTATCGCAGCGACTAAAAGCTATTCCTTTGGGACAAGGACCGTAGTTAACCACAATAAGCTGCTGAAGTATTACGATGGAGCAATCGGCGTAAAAACTGGTTTTACCAAAGCTGCCGGACGGACTTTGGTAGGTGCTGCGGAGAAGAATGGACAAACACTAATAACAGTTACCCTTGGCGCACCAAATGACTGGAATGACCACATGCAGATGTTTGATTTTGGATTTGAACTTTATCCTGAAACTGAGATAATATGTCAAGGTGAAGTTATGGCGAGGCTTCCTGTTACATCGTCCAATGAAGATACGGTTACTGTTGTGGCAGATGAAGCCTTCTGCTATCCACTGGGTTCCGATGAGGAAACGGATATCGAACTGCACATCCCGAGCTTTTTATTAGCGCCTATTCAGCAGGGTCAGTATATCGGAACAGCAGTTATAACTCTGAACGGCGATAAAATAGGGGAGATCACGCTGTCTGCCGGTCATTTTGTGGCAGCAAAGGAACCGGAAAAAGAACCAAACATTTTTGAAAAGATACTGGGACTTATAAGATGAATGAAAGACTGCAAAAAATCCTTTCTTCCAGAGGTATTGCCTCAAGACGAAAGGCAGAAGAGATAATATTGCAAGGTCGAGTAACGGTCAACGGAACAGTTGCCGCCCTTGGAGACAGCGCAGACGCAGCTGTTGACAGAATAGAAATAGATGGAAAACCTTTGCCGGAACAGACGGGAAAGGTTTACATAATGTTAAATAAACCGCGGGGATATGTAACGACTCTAAGTGATGAAAAAGGCAGAAAAACCGCTGCGTCATTGGTTGAAAATTGCGGGGTAAGGGTTTATCCTGTTGGACGTTTGGATATGGATTCTGAGGGACTGCTGCTTTTTACCAATGACGGTGATACTGCAAATAGACTAATGCACCCCAGTTTTGAGAAGAAAAAGACGTATCTTGTAACTGTTAAAGGTGAAATTGAAGGTAAGATTGCAAAGCTGAGCAAACCTATAGATATTGATGGTTATATTACTTCCGGCGCTGAAGTCAGCTTGCACAGTAAAAATGATTTTGGTGGAAGGCTGTATATTACCATTCACGAAGGACGCAACAGACAGGTAAGAAAGATGTGCGCTTCTGTTGGATTAACAGTGACTCGTCTTATTCGGGTCGAAGAAGACGGAGTAAAACTCGGAGATCTTCAAAGTGGGAAATGGAGACATCTGACTGATGATGAATTAAAAGCTCTTGGAATCATATAAAATGCAGGAAATTTTGTATTTCCTGCATTTTTTCCTTGCATTGATAACAAATTAATTGTAAAATTATTGAGTTAGCTATTTCCTGGAAAAATATATGAAGTGGAGAAGCAAAATGACTCAAGATATACTTACCGCTATACAGACAGGTTTAAGCGGATTTTCAAAAGGTCAGCGGCTTATCGCCGGATTCATTATCAACAATTATGATAAAGCTGCTTTTATGACTGCCAGTAAGCTTGGCAAAACAGTTGGTGTCAGTGAGTCCACCGTTGTTCGTTTTGCAGTCGAGCTGGGGTATGACGGTTATCCCAGTATGCAAAAGGCTCTTCAGGAGATGATACGAAGCAAACTTACTTCTGTTCAGCGTCTTGAAGTTGCCAATGATCGTATGAGTGAGCACGATATCGCAGGAAGCATTCTTCAAAGTGATGTTGAAAAGATTCGTCTTACTATTGATGAACTGGATCGCGATGCATTTGAAAACTCTGTAAAAGAAATACTCGAAGCAAAGCATATTTATCTGGTGGCCTTGCGTTCATCTTCTTCTCTGGCTTCCTTCTTTGGTTTCTATCTGAGCCTGATGTTTGATAATGTTCGGATCGTGAATACACCTTCCACAAGTGAAATGTTTGAACAGCTCGTTCATGTTGGATCTGAAGATGTTGTTGTAGCTATCAGTTTCCCCAGATATTCCAGCAGAACAGCAAAGGCTGTTAACTTTGCTCGTGACAGAGGTGCAAAAGTTATTGCCATTACCGACAGCACGAGCGCTCCTATTGCTGAATTTGCCAAAGAGGTACTGCTTGCTAAGAGCGATATGGTTTCGTTTGTAGATTCTCTGGTTGCGCCGCTGAGCTTGATAAACGCACTTATTGTTGCGATTGGTCGTGAAAAATACGGAGAAGTTGCCGAAACCTTCTCTGAACTTGAAAGAATTTGGGAAGAATACGGAGTATATGAGAAAGTTCACAAGTGATGTCGCCGTTATTGGCGGAGGGCCGGCAGGTTTGATGGCAGCCATCACTGCCGCAGGAAGAGGAAAAAAAGTAATACTCGTTGAACGTAACCAGACCTGCGGCAAAAAGCTGCTCATAACAGGCAAGGGCAGATGTAATGTCACCAACGATTGCGGCGGTGATGAGGTGATGAATAACATCCCAAGAAATCCGCGTTTTATGTTTAGCTGTCTTGAAGGCTTTGCACCCAAAGATGTTATGAACTGGTTTGAAACCATGGGGGTAAAGCTCAAGACTGAAAGGGGAAACAGGGTTTTTCCCGAGTCAGACAAATCAAATGACATTTTGCAGGCTCTTTTGAAGGCTGCCAGAACCAATGGCGTGCAGATAATATCCGGCAGAGCAGATGAGATAATCACTCATGAAGGTTATGTTGCCGGGGTTAAGGGCGAAGATTTTACCATCGAAACAGGCTGTGCGATTCTGGCCACCGGTGGTAAGTCCTACCCGCTCACCGGTTCCACCGGTGATGGCTATAAAATTGCCAAAAAGCTCGGACACTCCATAGTTGAGCCCAAGCCTTCACTGGTTCCTCTTGAGGAGGACGGTGATGACTGCGCAAAAATGCAGGGGCTTGCACTGAAAAACATTTCTGTAAAGCTCATTAACCAGAAGGGAAAGGCTGTTTTTTCTGATTTCGGTGAGCTGTTGTTCACTCATTTTGGCGTGTCCGGTCCTGTTGTACTCAGTGCCAGTGCCCATATGAAAGAAAAAGATACCTATAAACTGCGTATCGATCTGAAACCGGCACTTGATGAGAAAACACTGGACACCCGTATTCTCAGGGACTTTGAAAAATATCAGAACCGCGATTTTTCCAATGCCTTGTCTGATCTGCTGCCCAGACTTCTTATACCTGTTATTATTGAAAGAAGCGGCATCCCATCTGACACAAAGGTAAACTCTATCACTAAAGGTCAGAGACGATCACTGCTTGAAGCTATTAAATTTTTCGATGTCGATATCCTCGGCAAACGTCCCATAGAAGAAGCCATAGTTACTTCAGGCGGTATAAAAACAGGTGAGATATCTCCCTCAACAATGGAATCAAAACTTGTTTCGAGGCTGTATTTTGCCGGAGAAATAATAGATGTTGACGCTTATACCGGCGGATTCAATCTGCAGGTGGCATGGTCGACCGCACATGCAGCCGGAATGGCTGTTTAGCTTAGATAAAAAACTATTTTCAACGGAGTTCAATATGAAGTATTATTCAATCGCAATCGACGGACCGGCCGGCGCCGGAAAAAGCACGCTGTCCAAGCTGCTGGCAAAAGAGCTGGGATTCATGTACGTTGACACCGGTGCTATTTATCGCACTGTTGGTTATTATATCAACCTTATGGGTATAGGTTCTCGCGACACAGATGGCGTTCGAAGACTTATTGACGAAGTAAATATTGACATTTATATTGATGAGAACAATATACAGCGTATGATCCTTAATGGTCAGGACGTAACTGATGAGATTCGCACCCCTGAAATGTCCAAGTACGCTTCCGATGTTTCAGCTATGGCATTTGTGCGCACATTCCTGCTGGACATGCAGCGTGACCTTGCTAAAAAGAATAACGTCATTATGGACGGACGCGACATTGGTACAGTTGTTCTGCCTGACGCTGATTTGAAGATATTCCTCACAGCTTCTGCTGAAGAAAGAGCAAAGCGCCGTTATGATGAATATATTGCAAAAGGCGAAAAGACAACCTTTGAGCAAGTATTGTCAGACATCAACCAGCGAGACCATAACGACAGTAACAGAAAAGCTGCTCCATTGAAAAAAGCTGCTGATGCAGTTGAAGTAGATACAACGGGAGAAACTCTCGATGAAAGTGAAAAGCGTATAATAGAACTTGTGCGGGAGAGGCTTTCAATATGAACCCTTGGTATAAAGGAATCCTAAATGTCGGCTGGCCGTTCTTTACATTATATCATCCAATAAAGGTCGTTGGTCAGGAGAATATACCTGAAGGCGGCTGCCTCGTATGTGCCAACCACAGCTCCATGTCTGACCCTTGCTTTGTTGTGGTTGCCTTCTCAAAAGAACGTCAGCTTCACATCATGTCCAAGGCTTCTGTTTTGAGGATACCAATTCTGGGACCGTTGCTGAAAAAGGCCGGTATATTCGGCATCGAGCGAGGAAAGGCGGATTTTAATGCCATTAAAACGGCCTTGAAGCTGCTGAAAGATGGGGAATATGTACTCATGTTCCCGGAAGGTACACGTGTCAAAGAAAATGAGGATCTTGAAGCAAAAAACGGAGCTGCTATGCTGGCTGTTCGTACAGGTGTGCCGATACTGCCGGTCTATATTCCCACAAAAAAGCCTGCATTCCGCAGACTTACTGTGATTATTGGCGAGCCCTACCGTATAGTTCCGGAAACGCGACGTCCATCTCAGGAAGATTATCACCGATATGCCAATGAGCTTCTTGATAAGATATATAAACTTGGAGAGAGTAAATGAAAGTAACCATCGCAAAAACTGCCGGATTCTGTTTTGGTGTCAATCGTGCTGTTGATATGGTTTGGAATACCGTAAACAGCGGTAAAAAATGTGTTACCTATGGTCCTATCATCCATAATCGCCATGTTGTGAACCGTTTTGCCGAACATGGAGTATTTGAATTGGAAGGGGAGCCTAAGCCCGGTACAGCAGTTATACTGCGTTCCCATGGAGTATCGGCTGATGTTTACCAACAGCTTGAAGAACTGGGAGTTGAGTATGTGGATGCAACCTGCCCCTTTGTTGCAAGGATCCATACCATCGTAAAAGATGCGGAAATACGGGGAAGGCTGCCTGTCATTATCGGAACTCGTACTCATCCGGAGGTTCAGGCAATTGCCGGTCATTGCAAAAACTCTGTTGTTTTTCAGTCTTCTGAAGAGATAGAACAGTTTGCAAAAGAGAATGAAGTGGACCCGGATACGGCTATAACAGTTGTTTCGCAGACCACGAATACAAAAAATAAATTTAATTCGTGCATCGAAATACTAAAAAAACTATATACAAATCCCGAAATATTTGATACAATATGCAGTGCGACGGAAAATCGACAAACGGAAGCTATGGCTCTTGCTGCTGCTTGCGATGCCATGATAGTAATTGGCGATACCAGCAGCTCCAACACTAAGCGTCTTGCCGAAATCGCGGCAGAAAACTGCCCCATAACACATTTCATCGACAACGCGGACGAGCTTGATCTATCCCTGTTTGCAAATTGCGAAACCGTAGGCATCACTGCAGGCGCATCAACGCCGCAGTGGATCATAAAGGAGGTCTATACAAAGATGAGCGAAGAACTCAAAATCCAGGAATCTGCTGAAGAGGTAGTAGAGGCAGTTGAAACTGCACCCGCAGCAGAGGAAAATTCTGTCGAGGAAGAGGAATCCTTCGAAGCTCTTCTTGACAAGTCCTTCAAAACCTTAAGATCAGGAGAGAAAGTCACAGGCGTTGTCACTGCCATTACACCGTCAGAGATATATGTTGATCTGGGCGCCAAGCAGTCCGGTTACATACCTGTTGCCGAGTTTAGTGACGATCCCACTGCTAAGGTTGAGGATCTTTTCAAGATCGGCGAAGAAGTTGAGACCTACATTCTCAGAGTTAATGACGTAGAGGGCACTGTTATGCTGTCCAAAAAGCGTCTCGACTCCGTTAAATCTTGGGACGACATCGAAGTCGCCCGTGAAGAACGTACCGTTATCGAAGCTACCGTTACCGAAGAAAACAAGGGCGGCGTAGTTGCCAATGTTCGCGGTATCCGCGTATTTATCCCTGCTTCCCAGACCGGTCTGGCAAAGGATGCTCCCATGAGCGACCTGCTGAAGCAGAAGGTACGTCTCCGTATCACCGAAGTTAACAAGGCTCGCCGCAGAGTCGTTGGCTCCATTCGTGCCGTACAGTACGAAGAGCGCAAGGCAGCTGCTGAGCAGGTTTGGGCTGAGATCGAAGAAGGCAAGAAGTATCAGGGTACCGTTAAGAGCCTGACTTCCTATGGCGCTTTCGTAGACATCGGCGGCGTTGACGGCATGGTTCATGTTTCCGAACTGTCCTGGAGCCGCATCAAGAATCCCGCTGAGGTCGTTTCTGTTGGCGACAGCATCGAAGTTTATGTAATTTCCTTCGATCCCGAAAAGAAGAAGATCTCTCTCGGCTACAAGACCGCCGAGACCAATCCCTGGAACATTTTCGTTAACAACTATCAGATCGGCGATGTAGCCGATGTTAAGATAGTCAAGCTGATGACCTTCGGCGCTTTCGCTGAAGTCGTTCCCGGCGTTGACGGCCTTATCCACATCTCCCAGATCGCTGACCGCCGCATCGGCAAGCCCGGCGACGTTCTGACCGAAGGTGAGACTGTTCAGGCCAAGATCATTGACATCGATCTCGAAAAGCAGAAAATCTCCCTGTCCATCCGTGCTCTGCTTCAGGATGAAGCAGAAGCCAACGTTGGCGAGGAAGACGAAATCGTTGCTTCCACCGAAGATTACGTCGAAGAAGCTCCCGTAGAGGACGCTGAATAAGTAATTTTAAGAGCAGATAAGTTTTATACTTATCTGCTCTTTATTAATAAGTTTATTGTTTCCTTTCGAATTGTGGGGTGATTACAATGGTTATATAAACTTGTAGTTAATATGTGTTATTTCAATTTAGTTTAATGTGGATTTATAGATGTTACAGATTTGATTTAGTCTTACTTTTATTATGAAAAAATCAGTATTCGTATGGTTGCTTATTTGGGCTGTATTTGCAATAATCGCCTCTTTGATCATTATTCGATTTTTTGGAATGGGAATTCTTTATAACAGATTTAAAGAAAGTTATATTAGGCAGGCTGACTTCTTTGTCTTTTACTGTGGTGAGGAGATAGAAGACGCTATTGATACATTTAGCGAAATTCGTGATGCGGGGATTAAAACCAGTTATCGAAGTCGAGTTATATGTGATGATAGTTTGTCTGTATTAGCTATTGATTCAGATAGAAACTATTTAGAGACAACAAATAATGAAAAAGCGTTGAAGAAACTTAATGAAAATGAAGAAGAATTACTTGCTTTGATACAATCTGAGTCTAAGGAACCATTTTCAAAATTTTCGATTTTTGGGGTAACAGAATTTTATGTTAGGGAAATCAAGGTTGGGCAGAATACGCTTTATTATTTCTCCCTATGTAAATATAATCCAATTAAGGTGTGTTTTGATGGCATTGTTCTTCTGGACTTTATTTCGCTCTTATTTATGATTCTGTTTATACCAAAGAATAAAACCAAATAAACATCGTTCCCCCGGAAGATTTTTCCGGGGGAGTTTTCATTACAAAAATTTAGTTGGATTATGCGTATCTCTTGGCAATAACTTCGATCTCAACCAGACCGCCTTTGGGCAGAGCGCCTGCCTGAATGCAGGAACGTGCAGGCCATTTGGAGGTAAAATATTCAGCGTAGATTTCGTTGAAAGCTGCGAAATCGTTGATATCTGCCAGAAATACTGTAGTCTTAACCACGTTTTCAAAGGTCATACCGCCGGCTTCAAGAACATTTTTGACGTTTTCAAAAGCCTGACGGGACTGAGCTTCCAGACCACCTTCAACAAGGCTGCCGGTGGCGGGGTCAAGACCCAGCTGACCGGAGGCAAAGAGAAATTCACCGGCAACGATTGCCTGGCTATAGGGACCTACTGCTGCGGGAGCTTTCTGAGCTAATACGATGTGTTTCATTTTCTATTTTCCTTTCAATTTTGTTTTATATGTTCAAGATACTCATCATAGGTCATGCGAAGATCACGTGCGCCATCCTCATTAAACTCAATTATGCGGTTACAAAGGGTAGACAGGGTTTCGTGGTCATGGCAGGCGATGAATATATTGCCTTTAAAATCAATAAGTCCGTTGTTAAGCGCAGTGATGGATTCAAGATCAAGATGGTTGGTAGGCTGATCCAGCATTATGCAGTTGGCTCCGGAAAGCATCATTCTTGACAGCATACAGCGAACCTTTTCGCCACCGGACAGAACATTTGCGGGCTTAAAGACATCCTCTCCGGAAAACAGCATCCTGCCAAGGAAGCCGCGAAGATAGGTTTCTGACTGGTCTTCAGAGAACTGGCGCATCCAGTCCAGAAGACTCAGCTCGCAGCCATCGAAAAACTCACTGTTGTCTTTGGGAAAGTATGACTGAGAGGTGGAAACACCCCAGCGAATGGAACCGGAATCGGGTTCGAGCTCACCTGCAAGGATCTTAAACATGGCAGTCTGAGCATTTTCATTCTCACCAACAAAAGCTATCTTATCACCTCGGTCAGCGATAAAGGAAACATGGCTCAGCAGGGGAACACCGTCTATAGAAAGACAAACATCATCCACAAACAGGATATCTTTGCCTGCTTCACGATCGGGTTTGAAGCCCACAAAGGGATAACGCCGGGAAGAGGCAGGTATTTCTTCTATTGATATCTTTTCCAAAAGCTTTTTTCTTGAAGTTGCCTGGCGGGACTTTGATTTATTTGCCGCAAACCGTGCAATGAAGGATTCCAGCTCGGCTATCTTTTCGCGATACTTCCTGTTCTTGTCACGAATAAGCTGCTGCATAAGGTTGGAAGCCTCATACCAGAAATCGTAGTTACCAACATACAGCTTGATCTTGCCGTAGTCGATATCAACGATATGAGTGCAGACTGTGTTCAGGAAGTGACGGTCATGGGATACAACGATAACGGTGCCTTCGTAATCCAGCAGGAAGTCTTCCAGCCATTCAACATATATGGCGTCAAGGCTGTTGGTTGGCTCGTCCAGCATGATGATATCAGGCTCACCAAAGAGCGCCTGAGCCAGCAGAACTTTAACTTTATCTCTGCCGTCCATATCTGCCATCATCATATAATGGTCATCTACCGGGATACCAAGACCCTGAAGGATTCGGCTGGCGTCTGATTCCGCTTCCCAGCCGTTCATCTCGGCAAACTCCGCCTCAAGGTCAGCAGCACGCAGACCATCTTCATCGGAAAAGTCGGGCTTCATATAAAGGGCGTCCTTTTCCTTCATTATGTCATAAAGCTTCTGATTACCCATTATGACAGTATCCATAACGGTGTGCTCGTCAAACATGAACTGATCCTGTTTAAGGACAGACATTCTTACATCAGGCTTGATATATACATGCCCGGAAGTGGAATCCAGTTCACCTGACAGAATTTTCAAAAAAGTGGATTTACCGGCACCGTTGGCGCCAATAACGCCATAGCAGTTTCCGGCAGTAAACTGCAGGTCTACATGCTCGAAAAGCTTACTTCCGCCAAACTGCAGACCTACATCTTCAACTGTTATCATGTTTAAATCTCCAGAATTGTTAATTTTTTATTATTATATCACAATAGTACTTGAAAAACAAAGTATATTGTATTATATTATCTTTAGCACTCACCAAAAGAGAGTGCTAAAAACTATTTAGGAGGCCTGCCGAATGGCAAAGAAAAAATTCAAGGCGGAATCCAAGCGCCTTCTCGACCTGATGGTCAACTCAATCTATACCCACAAGGAAATTTTCCTTCGTGAGATCATATCAAACGCTTCTGACGCTATCGATAAACTCAGCTATATCGCTCTGACCGACAACAATGTTGGTCTTGACCGTGATGATTTTAAAATTGAGATCAAGGTAGATAAAAAACACGGTATCATAACTGTTTCCGATAATGGTATCGGTATGAGCGCGGAGGAAATGGAAAACAACCTCGGTACCATAGCTTCTTCCGGCTCTTTTAAATTCAAGCAGGAACACGACGATCTTGAAAATGTAGATATCATCGGTCAGTTTGGTGTAGGTTTCTATTCTGCTTTTATGGTGGCTGATACCATTACTGTTGTATCCCGCAAATATGGCGAGGATACCGCTCATATCTGGCAGTCCTCCGGAGCTGATGGATATACCATCGATGTGTGTGAAAGGGATGTTGCCGGCACCGATGTTGTTATGAAGCTCAAAGCAGATACTGAGGATGAGAAGTATTCCGATTATCTTGAGACATATACCATCAGAGACCTTATCAGCCGCTATTCTGATTATATCCGTTACCCCATCGTTATGGATGTTGAAAAAAGCCGCAGGGTAGAAGGCAGTGATGAAGAAAACACCGAGTACGAGACATATACCGAAACAGAGACACTCAACAGTATGATTCCAATTTGGCAGCGTCCCAAAAACGAGGTCACCGAGGAAGAGTACAACGACTTCTATAAGGACAAGTTCTACGATTATACCCCACCCGTAAGTCACCTCTCCGTGTCTGTTGAGGGCGCTGTAACTTATAAGGCTTTGCTGTATATCCCCGCAAAGGCTCCATATGATTTCTACACTAAGGATTATGAAAAAGGTCTTCAGCTTTACAGTTCCGGCGTTATGATAATGGACAAGTGCAGTGATCTGCTGCCTGACCATTTCAGATTCGTCAAAGGTATTGTGGATTCTCAGGATCTGTCTTTGAATATTTCCAGGGAAATGCTTCAGCATGACCGTCAGCTTAAAGTTATTGCCAACAATCTTGAGAAAAAGATCAAATCTGAGCTGAAAAAGCTTATGGACAACGAGCCTGAAAAGTATGAGCAGTTCTGGGATGCTTTCGGACTGCAGATAAAGTATGGCATAGTTTCCGAGTATGGTCGCCACAAGGACGCTCTTGCGGATCTGCTTGTTTTCAGCAGCTCTGCATCGGATAAGCGTACCAGTCTTGAACAGTACGTTTCCCGCATGAAGGAAGACCAATCCAGTATCTATTACGCTTCCGCTGACAGCGTTGCAAAGGCTTCAAAACTTCCGCAGACAGAAAAACTGCTGGAAAAAGGATATGAAATTCTCTACCTCACCGACGAAGTAGACGAGTTTGTGATCCAGATGCTCATGGACTATAAGGAGCATGATTTCAAGAACATTTCCACAGACGATCTTGGTTTGGAGACAGAAGAGGAAAAGCAGGAAGCGGAAAAGAAGTCTGAGGAAAACAGGGAGCTGCTTGAGTTTGTTCAGGAAGCTCTTGGAGAAAAAGTCAAGTCAGTCAGACTTTCGGATAAGTTGGGAAGCCATCCTGTATGTCTTGTTTCAGATGGATACCTTACATTTGAAATGGAAAAGTATTTCGCTCAGATCCAGCCCGATAATGCTCCAAAGGCTGACCGTGTGCTCGAACTGAACGCCAACCACGCTATTTTTGAAAAGTTGAAAGATTCCATGGGATCCGATCCTGATAAGGCATCAAAGTATGCTGAACTGCTGTATGCTCAGGGCTTGCTGATAGCTGACCTGCCGTTGGAAGATCCTACCGCATACACCGATCTTGTTTGCAGTTTGCTGTAA
>CAZIPP010000006.1:0-34464 GCA_964541215.1 uncultured Oscillospiraceae bacterium | reverse complement strand
TGGACTTTTTTCGCTGACGTTGTCAGCGAACTCTACGAGGTTTTTTGACAGTCTCAAATCCCTAAAGGGATTTATTTCGTTGTAAAGAAAAAGCCTTTGTCTTACGACAAAGGCTTTTTCTTTACTGGCAGGGGATGAGGGATTCGAACCCCCGCAAACGGAGTCAGAGTCCGGTGTGCTACCGTTACACAAATCCCCTATTTGTTAAGCAAATATATTATACTCAATCAGGAGAAAAAGTCAAGCACTATTTTACTTTATTTTTTAGTTTTTTGGCATGAATCTTGCTTAAATAATCGACGAAGCTGTTATCAGCACACAATTGTTCATCCCCGCTTGTTTTTTATGCACAATTGTTTTAAAATTGACACAAACGAGAATATTGAAAATCAGGAGGAAGTATAATGAATCTTGAAAAATTCGTACAAGCTCTGCAGGCTTATGATGTTCGCAAACGCCTGCTGGCTCCCGACCGTTACATAGCCATGGATCTGTTCCAGGACTGCATGCCAGAGGATTACCCCAAGCGTTCCGGTCCTCCCGCAATGCCTTCCGATGAAGGCGGCGGACCCGGTGGACCTGGCGGACCCGGCGGACCCGGTGGTGGAGGTCCCGGCGGTCCCGGCGGCATGGGCGCCATGATGAATGCAGCCAATGAAAAGGAAAAAGTCCTTGTTGCCCTGCTTTCCGGCGAAGAAGTCGATGATGCTTCTGTTGAAAAAGCTCTTGGTTTCAGCGGCGCAGCTCTGAAACAGGCTCTGAAGGATGCCGATCCCGTTATTAAGCCCATTCCCGACAAGCAGGTCCTGCTTACTTTCGACGACAGCACTATTGACCATTATACAGAAGCATGCCCCATCCTTGAAAAATACGGTTTCCACGCAAATCTGTTCACCACGGAAATGGAATCCAATATGTTCTCCGGTGCCTCTTTTGCCGACAAAACAAAGTTCATGACCTGGGAACAGATAAAGGAACTGAGCGACCGCGGTCACGAAGTGTGCAACCATTCCTGGCACCACACCGACAAGTTCCAGACCAGCTCCAGAGAAGACAAGCTCCGGGAGATACAGGGTCTTGAAGAGCAGTGCTACAAATACGGTATTCCCAAGCCCACCGTTTTCGGTGCTCCCGGCGGTCAGTATTCTCCCGAAATAGAGTCCCTTATGCAGGAACTTGGCTACCACTGGGGACGGGGCGACAGAGCCGGAGTCACTCCCCTGCTTCGCGGCAGCGCCCTGTATGATCCCTATGTAGACACTCCCATGGTCGTCCCCAACGTTTCTGTTATGAGCGCTGAAGCCATCAAGCCTGTGCTGGATAAATGCGTAGGCAAGGTTGCCCTTCTGGTATTCCACGAAATCAATGATACACGTATGCCCGGACCTCCCTTTGAAGAACTCATCCGCACGATCTACGAATACGGCGGCAAGTGTATCACCTTCCGCGAGTTGGAAGAGTATGTTGACCCCGTTAAGGCTCACAACTACATCAAGGGCGTATATAAATAAGACAAAAACTGTCCCTCGCTTGAGGGACAGTTTTTTGTCAGGGACAACATTGTAGGGGCGCACCTGCGTGTGCGCCCCTAATGATGGCCGACACACAGGTCGGCCACTACGATATTGCATCGTAGCGGTGCAGCGCAGGTATCAAAATGACAGCGTTTAATCAAAACCAAATCTTGTTGGCTTCCGCTCTCAGCTCGCCACGGAAATCCGGATGAGCCACACCGATGAGGTTTTCTATTCTCTGGCGCACAGAGCGACCACGCATATATGCTATGCCATACTCTGTTACGACATGGTCAACATTGGTGCGGTTCAGAGTCACTATAGACCCAGGTGCCAGTGTGGGCGTTATAGTGCTCACTGTGCCGTTTTTAGCAGTCGAGTGGATAGCAATGATGCTGCGTCCATTCTTGGCGTGGAGAGCGCCTACAGCGGTGTCTACCTGTCCGCCGGTACCGCTGTACTGCACCGTCCCCAATGCTTCCGATGCACACTGACCTGTCAGGTCTATGGACAGGGCGCTGTTGATGGACACCATGTTGTCATTTTGTGCAACTACCATGGGGTCATTGGTATAGCTTGCACGTTTGATCCTGACAGAAGGGTTTCTGTTTACGAAATCATAAAGACGCCTATCTCCCATTACGAAAGAGGAAACTATTTTCCCCCGATTGATAGACTTTTTCTTACCGTTAACGACCCCCGCTTCAGCCAGATCAGCCATTGAGTTTGTTATAAGCTCGGTGTGGATGCCCAGATCGTGCTTTGTCATAAGCTGTTCTGCCACAGCATCAGGCACACCGCCTATACCCAGCTGAATAGTATCACCGTCATTTACAAGGGAGGCTATATATCCGCCCATGGTTTTTTCATCTTCGGTAGGCTTGCTGCGGGGCAGTTCAGGCAGAGGATTGTTTGTTTCAACAATATAGTCAACGTCGCGAATATGAACCTCTGTATCTCCGAATACCACGGGCACGTTTGGGTCAACTTCAAGAATAACGATATCCGCGGATTCAAGCAGCTCCCTTTCATATATCAGGCACAGTGACATACACATATAGCCATGTTCATCCATGGGCGATGCCTTACCCCAGAACACATTGATGTGATTATCTCTGGCTTCCAGCCAACGCTTTGACACAGTATGCAGGTCACCGGGCACATGGGTAACGCCACCAAACTTCAGACCCTTTCTGGCAGGTCCCATCAGAAAGATGGATTCGGTATTGACCAGACCCTTGTATTGAGGATCCACGATAAAGGGATGCTCTCTGAGCATGATGCCATCAAGCATGGTTATGCCATTGACCTTGCCATGGAGAGTATGAAGATTGTCGAACAAAGCTGTAGGCTCAATGGCATTTTCCGAGGTTCCAAGGGTATAACCACTCTTGAAAACGCTCAACGCTTCCTCCAGTGATACCTTCTTGCTGTTGTATTCCGAGATATATTTATTCATGGTTGCCTCCAATAAGTATTCTTGCATTTTATACCATTTTACAAGACATTGTTTATATAGTAAAGAGTAATTATTGATGAATGTTATGTGATAAATATTCACACAAATATGAATATTTATCACAGCCGGCACGACATGATCAAACATATCAACACTTCTTACCAAACATAATAAAGAGCCTGCCGCAATGCGGCAGGCTCCGAGACATTAGATCGCAAACTGTTTGGTATATTTCTGTACATTTTCCGCATATACCGTTCCGTCTCCACGAAGCGAATCGCTGTAGCCGTGAAGTCCCAAACGATACTGGGATATTTCTACCATACAACCGGCAACATTCGCGCAGTGACCGCCCACACGTTCCAGACTGGTGAGCATATCTGACAGCACGAAACCCATTTCGATGGTACATTCGGACTTCTGAAGGCGGGTAATATGGCGTGAACGCAGCTCATTCTGAAGGTTGTCTATTACCTGATCAAGAGGCTGGACAAGATACGCCGCCTGCTCATCACCGGAAAGTGCCTTGAGCGTGAGTTCCATTATCTCTTCAACGGCAGAGATCATCACGGTCTGTTCATTCTTGGCATCAGCAGAGAAGTCCAGCTTTTTATCACGGATCTCTTCCACAACATCCAGGAAAATAACGCCATGGTCGGAGATACGTTCAAGGTCACCTATGATATGCAGCAGCTTCGCCACTTCGGCGCTGTCGTTTTCAGACATACTGTGGCTGCTGAGCTTAACAAGGTATGTACCCAGAATATCTTCGTATTTGTCAGCCTTGTTTTCAAGCTCACGAACTTTCTGACCGGTCTTCGTATCAAAGCTTTTCAGCTGACCCACGGCAAGCTTAACAGCCTCCATGGAAATGTCTCCCATTTCCAGTGTCAGCTGACGGCAGCGTTCAATAGCGATAGAAGGAGTTGCCATAAGGCGTTCGTCAAGGACAGGCATTTCGTTATCTTTCTTGCTGTCTTTGACAGTAAGAACTGCAAGCTTTTCAAGCCACTTTGTATGAGGCATCAGAAGTGCCAGCGCCAGCAGTTTGAAAGCGGTATGCACAATAGCTATACCAAGGGGATCGGCAATTTCATCAGTAAACCAGAAACCGACAGTATGCTCAATAATATAGAACGCGGGAAGAAGAATAAGTGTTGCGATTACGTTGAAGTAAAGGTGGACCATTGCCGCGCGACGAGCGTTCTTGCTGGCGCCAATGGATGAGATCAGCGCACTGACGCAGGTGCCGATATTCTGACCCATTATGATGGGAACGGCTGTAGCATATGTGATGCTTCCGGTGGTTGTAAGCGCCTGCAGGATACCAACAGAAGCTGAAGATGACTGTATAATTGCTGTAAACACAGTACCAACCAGAACGCCAAGGATGGGATTGGAAAACAGCGTAAGTATCCTGGTGAATTCAGGTACGGAACGAAGACCGGAAACCGCGTCAGACATCGCCTCCATACCAAACATCAAAACCGAAAAACCCAGAAGGATAAGACCGTTGTCTTTTTTCTTGGCATCGTTTTGGAACATATACAGAATTACGCCGATCAAAGCCAGAACAGGTGTAAAGGACTGCGGTTTAAGAAGCTGTATCCAGAAGCTTTCTCCCTCAATGCCTGTAAGACTGAGTATCCAGGATGTCATGGACGTACCAAGGTTCGCACCCATGATAACACCAACAGCCTGACGGAGGGTCATGATACCGGAGTTGACGAAACCAACTACCATAACGGTAGTGGCTGACGATGACTGGATAATGGCTGTTACGCCAAGACCCAGCAGGAATCCTTTGAAGGGGTTGGATGTGATGCTTGCCAGAATAGTTTTAAGTTGGCTGCCCGCTCTTTTTTCAAGGGCAGTTCCCATAAGGCTCATGCCAAAAAGGAACAAGGCCAGTCCACCAACAAGGGCTAATACGTCAAAAAAGTCCATACCTTCACCTCACATAGTTATACAATTAACAGTTTACCATCACAATGTAAAATCCTTGTTAAATCCTTTTGAACTCTTCATTAAATATTGACAAAGTTTGCAAAAAATACTGCCGCGGCAATACGGCAGTATTTTTTATCATCAGCTTATGGAAATCAGCTCGCCGCCGTGGCGTCTGCGGTCGACGAAGGTCAAACCTCAGAAGCCAAAATCCTCCTCGGTTTCAATAAAGGTTATCGGTAAATCTTTCAAATTTTCCGGAACATCAGTTCCGGGACTAATGAAAACGTCT
Source organism: uncultured Oscillospiraceae bacterium (assembly GCA_964541215.1). Lineage (GTDB taxonomy): Bacteria > Bacillota > Clostridia > Oscillospirales > Oscillospiraceae > SIG469. The sequence continues at coordinate 29,252 of CAZIPP010000006.1, read as the reverse complement.
ACGCAATTGTTCTGTTCGTTAACACCATAGAGAACGTTACTTCCCAATGCAGGATGGATCATTGCAGCGTATTGGCACAGCTCCAGAAAAGAATAATTTACTTCCTGAAATAAGATTTCTTCAGTTCCGCAATACAGGATATACTTATCCTTACTTTCCTGTGTTAAGCCTTTCACGCATATCACTAAATCATCGTTGTCATTGATATAAGCACCGCCATAATCAGAATCATAATCGTATTCAAACTCACCTTCATTCAATTCTATTGGTTGAAAATGCTCGTACATGGATTGATATGCTGTAGTTGCTTTAGCTTGCTTTTCAATATGGTTTTCCAGTTGTTCCGCAGGAGATGAAGATGTTGCATCAATTGACTTGCCGCATGCTGAAAGCAACAGCAGAATCATTAATAAAATGAGCACACGCTTGATACAGATCATTCCTTTCTACATCATCTTCTTATATTTGTAGTATATCATGTATTTCGTCATTGTCAATAATATACACTTCAAATTCCAACATGCAATTAGTGCAAATTCAACAAAACCTCTCAATGTTGATCAGAAAAATAAAATACTGCCGTAAAAATTACGGCAGTATTTTGGTGGTTTAGCTTATGGAAATCAGCTCGCCGCCGTGGCGTCTGCGACCGCCGTTTTCGTAGAAATAGCACTTGACAAGGTTGCGGACGAAAATCTTTGCAGCTTCGATATCATCGGCATTGGGACGAGGTTCGCGGTTCATAACGTGCATGGAGTTTTCGTCCATGACCATATCGGGGGGAGGTCCTCCGGGACCGCCGGGCTTGCCGCCGGGAGCGCCCTTGGTGCCTTTGCCGGTCTTGTCCATGGCAAGGATCTCTTCCGCGCTGTGGATGGGACCGCCTTCACCCATACCGGCAGCTGCTCTCAGCTCGCCAAGTATATGGGGAGGCATATTCTTGAATTCTTCCGCATTGGGGTTGTCCTTGAATCTCTGAAGCGTATCAGAAGCCAGGTCAACGCTTTGACCGATCTTATCTGCAACAGTATCCACCGCTGCGTGGTGAGCCTCTGTGCCAAGGCAGGCAAACTGACCGATAGTCTGCATATACAGATTGTCAAGATACAGCTTTTCGATCTCAAGGGTTGCAAGGCATTCCTTGGGACCGGTGGACGCACCGCCGTAGGTGGCATAAACAACTGCGTAAGGAGTGTAATCGTCGGTTTCGGGGCGTTTCAGACCGGGCATGATGATGCGGTCGGAATACATACGGGGAGGTATAGACTGAGTAAGACCGAGGTTCTTGCCCAACAGGGTTGAAGGCAGACCTGCCATGATGGGGCTGCCAAGGAAGAACAGGTCATATTCATCAAGGAAAATGGGATCGTCTACAAAATTTGTTTTGTTGGTAAGTTTGCAGGTATCAACAGTCCAGCCCATTTCTTCAAGGGCTTCCTTAAAAGCAAAGCCTATCTTCTCGGTATTGCCTGTAATGCTGGCATACATGACGAGTGCTTTTTTCATATGTTTCCTCCATTATTTTCTTTTCAATTCTCTGCGCTTAGTTTAATCTTTATCCGCCCATATTTAAATCAGTATTCTGAGCCGTTTTATTAACATTTCGAGCCATTGATCCGGAACTGATAAATTATTGCCGTTATGCTTTGGAGCATAACGGCAATAATGTGATTATTCCTCGTCTTCGACCTCTTCGTCGATATCGAATTCAAGCTCTTCGCCGCAGGCAGGGCATTTGATGCTGCCGGCTTCCAGAGTAGCTTCATCCAGTTCGATCTCTTCGTCGCAGGTGGGGCACTTGACAGAATAGAAGTAGTCATCGATGCCAAAATAGTCATCGTCAACGAAATCTTCCTCATCGTCGAACAGGTCGTCATCGTCAAACATATCGTCGTCATCTTCTTCATAGATGTCGTCGAACAGTGTGGCGATATCATTGAGTTCGTCGTTGATCTCGTCAAGCTCGTCAGCAATATCTGCGCTGTTCTGAGTAAGGACCTCCAGCTCGTCTGCGATATCACCGATAGTATCGATGAGTGCCGCAAGAAGCTTGCCTTCTCCGTTGGCGGTGTCAAGGTTCATACCGTCGGCAAGTCCTCTCAAATATGCCGCTCTTTCGGAAATAGACATAGTAAAATCCTCCTTATTATGATATTAGGGTATTGATAATTTAGCCTTTGGCTCTTTCAAGATATTCACCGGTACGGGTGTCGATCTTGATTCTGTCGCCGGTGTTGATGAACAGAGGTACCTTAACGGTAGCGCCGGTCTCAACAGTAGCAGGCTTCATAACGTTGGTAGCGGTGTCGCCCTTGACACCGGGTTCGGTTTCGGTGATCTCCAGCTCAACAAAGGTGGGAGATTCTACGCCGAATACGCTGCCCTTGTAGGACAGTACCTTAACGACCATGTTTTCCTTAACGAACTTGAAGCCATCATCAAGGGTCTCTTTGTTGATGGGAGTAGTTTCGTAGGTTTCCTGATCCATGAAATAGTACAGATCATCATCGTTATAAAGGTATTCCATGTTGACTCTTTCAACATAAGCGGTGGGATACTTGTCGTTGGGGTTGAAAGTCGTTTCGGTAACGGCTCCGGTTATGACATTTCTCATCTTAACGCGGACAAAAGCAGCGCCTTTACCGGGCTTAACATGCTGGAACTCAACGATCTGCATTACGTTGCCGTCCATCTCGAAGGTTACGCCGTTTCTGAAATCACTAACCGATATCATGTTTTTCCTCCTATTATGCCGCTTTTTAGCGGTGTGTATACTTTAGCTAATCTATTTTACATTATGTCAGTCTGCATTTCAAGCACAATCGGAATAATTTATACTAAAATCATACAATTATCAGCTCTTTGGGAGACTTTGTGATATCCTCGCAGCCGTTTTCGCCAAGAATGATGACATCTTCGATGCGGACACCAAACTTTCCGGGCAGATAAATGCCGGGTTCCGCAGAGATGACCGCGCCAACAGGCATGGGTTCGTTGTTGATCGGCGAAGCATTGGGGGCTTCGTGAACTTCAAGACCAAGGCTATGACCAAAGCTGTGACCGAAATATTCACCGTAACCTGCCGCAGAAATAACATCTCTGGCTGCTTTGTCTATATCATGTCCCGTCATACCGGCTTTAGCCACAGCAATACCGGCTTTCTGAGCAGTCAGAACGGTCTCATACACTTTTTTCATTTCATCATCGGCATACCCAAGAGCCACAGTGCGTGTCATGTCGGAGCAGTAGCCGTTCAAAACACAGCCGATATCCATGGTAATGAAGTCGCCTTTTTGCAGTTTTCTTTCGGTGGGAACTCCGTGAGGCAAGCTGGAGTTGGGACCGGCCACAACAATCGGCTGGAAGGACAGTCCTTCCGCGCCTTTTTTGTAAAAGCGATAGATTATCTCTGCTGCCAGCTCCTTCTCGGTCATGCCTTCTTTTATAACACCGAGAATATCAGCAAAAACCTCATCGGTCAACGCTTGAGCCGCCCTCATTTTTTCCATCTCATCAGAATCCTTTGATCTTCTGAGTGAGATCAGCAGTGCGGAAGCCGGAACAAGCTCAACTCCAAGGTCTTCTTTGATCTTATTATAAGAAGCAACGGTGAGTCGATCTTCTTCAAAGCCTATCTTCCCGATGCCCTGCTCGCTGATTATCCTGCTGATGTATGAGTTTGGTGAATTCGCGCTGTCGGTCATAAGAACATCAGCACAAGTAATATCCCTCTGAGCAGCCTCTATATAGCGGGAGTCTGTCATATATGTGCAGCCCTGCTTTGTGATAAAGGCAGTGCCTTCGCTAAGCCCCACACCTGTGGCATAGTGGCAGCTGCTGTCTGCGGTAAGCAGCAGAGCATCGATACCGTATTCATCCAGTCTTGCAATTATATTCTTAATGTTGTCCACAAAAAAACCTCCTTTGGTTGTACTTATCCCAAAGATTCAGGAATATCTTATATAAAGTATATCACAGCGGAGGAAGGTTGTCCATTGAACCAGATGAAGATTTTTATTACCGCCCGTTCTCAGTCATTGCCGTCATCAGGAATTGCCGGATGCAGTATTGCTCATCTGGACTATACAGTCGGTCCGGGCAAACGCTTGCTGAGAAGCTCCAATTCACGAGCTTTCAGAGGCGGACTGATGGTAATTTCCGACCGGAACATGCCCTCAGGCGACGGAAGTGTGTTTGCTTCGGAAGTAGTAAGAGAATGTCAGAACCGCGGGTACTCCGGAGTTGTAGCAAATTTCATGTCCCACCATTCCCTTCTTGACCCCATCAGCAGCCGTCTGAACTCCAGAGGATTGAAGCTGTATATCCCGGAAACCTGCGGAGAAAAGGCTGCAGAAGCCAGAATAATGTGTCCCACCGCCATCTCAGGTGGAAGCCTTAAAGCGAGGCTTCAGGAGCTTTGCGACAAATACGGCTCCCAAAGAATAGCGCTGGACGTTGAACGACTGGCTATGGATTTTCTATTACCCTCTCCTTCCGGCGAAGGCACACCTCTGAGCAGGGATGAGTTGAACGTTCTACTGCAAAAACGCGGCGCACAGAGTTTTTTCTCAAACGATCTCTGCGCTCATTATTTTACCTATAGTGAAAATGGGAAACATCACTTTGTGCTTTATGACACGGCAGCAAGTATAAAAAAGAAGCTCTCCATCGCTCAATCGCTGGGCATTGAAGAAGCTTTTTTGATGTACAGTGAAGTGGAGGATATACTGCAATTAATAATTAATAATTAATTGCTGTCATCCTGAGGAGCGATTGGTCAGCTCTGCTGACCGGAGCGACGTGAGGATCCCCCGAATGGTTGCGTAACAGGACGGGGATTTCTCAGCCGCTTTGCGGCTATCGAAATGACAGCGTAGCACATAAACTAAGGCCCACTCTGTTCGAGTGGGCCTTAAAAAAGCTATTAATAATACTTTTTTCTGCTGTTCTTACGAGCAGCTTCGGATTTCTGCTTGCGCTTCAGGCTGGGGCTGACATAATGCTCTCTCTTCTTGACTTCAGCAATAACGCCAGCCTTCTGGCAGCTGCGCTTGAATCTCTTAAGAGCACTTTCCAGCGATTCGTTTTCTTTGACGCGGATTTCCGACATTGGTTTTCCCTCCCTCCGACGCGCCTTCCTGTGGAAGGGGCTTTGAGCAGCCATAACTTCATGGCTTTAGATATTATATTAGTTCATGCGGCAAATGTCAAGCATAAACTACTTGATAATCAGGTTAACGAGTTTATTTTTTACATAAATGGTCTTGACGATGCTGCCGCCGGAACTAAGCTGCTTCTTTACGCGCTCATCTTCAGAAACAGCGGCAATAACATCAGCTTCTTCGCTGTCGGCTGCCATGGGAACAGTACCCTTGAACTTGCCGTTGATCTGAATAGCGATCTCGATCTGGGAGTCCTTGGTCTTTTCCTCATCGTACTCAGGCCACTGGGACAGGGAGCACAGACCTTCAAAGCCAAGCTGTTCCCAAAGCTCTTCCGCGATGTGAGGAGCAAAGGGGCTGACCAGCTGGAGCAGAGTTCCCATCTCAGCCTTGTTGACGCCCTTTTCGGTGAACTCGTTGACAAGGCTCATCAGGGTAGCGATGGCGGTGTTGGCCTTCAGGTTGTCGATATCGCCGGTGACCTTTTTGATAGCCTTGTGGATATTGGCTTCGTGCTGAGCGGAATAGGAATCACCTTCGGTGACCTTTTCAGACAGGTTCCATATCTTGTCAAGGAATCTCTTGCAGCCCTTTACAGCCTTGGACTGCCAGGGAGCGGCCTTTTCAAAGTCACCGATGAACATGATATAGGTTCTCATGGTATCGGCACCGTATTCGGCTACGATATCATTGGGGTTGACTACGTTGCCCTTGGACTTGGACATCTTTTCGTTGCCTTCGCCCAGGATCATGCCATGGCTGGTACGCTTTGCATAAGGTTCGGGCTGAGGAACAACACCGATATCATAAAGGAACTTGTGCCAGAAGCGGGAATACAGCAGGTGCAGAGTGGTATGCTCCATACCGCCGTTGTACCAGTCTACGGGCATCCAGTAATCCAGAGCTTCCTTGGAAGCCAGAGCATCGTTGTTCTCGGGATCCAGATAGCGCAGGAAGTACCATGATGAACCGGCCCACTGAGGCATGGTATCGGTCTCACGGCGAGCTTCGGCGCCGCACTTGGGACAGGTGGTCTTGACCCAATCAGTCAGGTGAGCAAGGGGAGATTCACCATTATCGGTGGGCTCGTAGGATTCCACCTCGGGCAGCAGCAGAGGCAGTTCGCTCTCAGGCAGAGGCTGCCAGCCGCAGTGGTCACACCAGACCATGGGGATGGGTTCGCCCCAGTAACGCTGACGGGAGAATACCCAGTCGCGGAGCTTGTAGTTGACCTTGGCTTCGCCCAGCTCGTGGTCAGTCAGCCACTTGATAATAGTCTCCTTGGCCTTGGCAACTTCCATGCCGTTCAGGAAACCGGAATTGACCAGAATACCGGTCTCAACATCGGTATAAGCTTCCTTTTCCACATCGCCGCCGGCAACGACTTCGATGATGGGCAGACCAAACACCTTGGCAAACTCCCAGTCACGGGTGTCGTGTCCGGGAACAGCCATGATGGCGCCGGTACCGTAGGTAGCCAGTACATAGTCAGAAATAAAGATGGGGATTTTTTCACCGTTGACGGGGTTTACAGCAGTAACGCCTTTGAGACAAACACCGGTTTTTTCCTTGTTCAGCTCGGTACGCTCAAAGTCAGACTTGGAAGCTGCCGCGAACTGATAAGCCTTGACCTCGTCGGCATTCTCAAGACGATCCATCCACTTGGTGACCAGCTCATGTTCGGGAGAAATGACCATATAAGTTGCGCCGAACAGAGTGTCGGGACGAGTGGTGTAAACTATTACGTCATCACCCGCATCGGTAGCGAACTTGACATTGGCGCCGGTGGAACGACCTATCCAGTTGCGCTGCTGGATCTTGACACGCTCGATGTAGTTAACATCATCAAGATCATCGATAAGGCGCTGAGCGTACTCGGTGATCTTCAGCATCCACTGGCTCTTTTCCTTACGGACAACAGGGCTGCCGCAGCGTTCGCAGACGTTCTCCACAACCTCTTCGTTGGCAAGAACGCACTTACAGGAGGTACACCAGTTAACAGGCATCTTTGCCTTATAAGCAAGACCCTTTTCATACAGTTTCAGGAATATCCACTGAGTCCATTTGAAATAGTTGGGATCGGTGGTATTGACTGCGCGGCTCCAGTCGAAGCTGTAGCCCAGAGTCTTGAGCTGCTGGGTGAATGTGGCAACGTTGTTTTCGGTAACAGCACGGGGATGGATTTTGTTGGCAATGGCGTAGTTCTCGGTGGGCAGACCAAAAGCATCGAAGCCCATGGGGAACATTACGTTGTAGCCCTGCATCCTCTTCTTTCTGGCGACCACATCAAGAGCAGTATAAGGTCTTGCATGACCGACATGCAAACCGGCACCGGAGGGATAGGGGAACTCTACCAGAGCGTAGAATTTTTCCTTGCTTTTGTCCAGCTTTACTTCGTAAGCGTGGGTCTCGTCCCAAATCTTTTGCCATTTATTCTCAATGGCGGAAAAATCGTATTTCATCTTTATCATTCCTTATTTTATTAGGGTTCAGGGGGCAGGGATCAGCTGTCAGTAAGAATACCCCTCACCCTATTCAATTTAATCTGTGTTAGTCTTCAATAAGATACTCGCTGATATCTTCTTCAACAGCGTCTGACCAGAGACGCTCGAGATCATAGAACTTGCGTGCTTCATCGGTGAAAACGTGGATGACCACGCTGCCGAAATCCATCAGCACCCAAGTATTGGAGCGGTGACCCTCCACATGACTCAGTATCTCACCTGCTTCTTCCATGAAATGCTCAGTCTCATCGCACAGGGTCTTGATATGGGTATTTGAGGTGCCGGTGCAGATAATGAAGTAATCCGCCATGACTGTCAGGTCGGCGATCTTCAAAAGCTTAATGTCCTGACCTTTTTTGCCGTCAAGGGCTTTTACCGCAACTATGGCGGCTTCTTTAGGTGTTAACACGGTTTTTCTTCCTTTCTAACCATGGTTTGAACAATTTATGTGCGGACCGTCGGGGACGCCGGTCCCTATAATAGGGATGTTGTATCGGAAGCCTTCCCCTTGAGGGGAAGCCTTTCAGGCGCAATGCAATACGATACAGGCTGAATCAGTCCACCGCTGCTACGTCTTCGCCCTGAGTTATGTTAACCTCGGGGCCTTCAGGCTCTGCCGCATGTGTTGCATACGAAGACGCAGTGCCGTAATTGCTGTAAGCGTGGCTGTTGTAGGTGGTGGAGCGCAGGCTGCGGGAGATGATGCCGTTTTCGAGAGTGTAGACGTAAATGTCGTCGATGGTCAGGTCTTCCTCATAGGGGTTGAACCATTCGTTGACTGTATCTACCATGTCGTAGCCGTAAAGGAACACATAGGAAGTTCCGTTCCAGCCGCCGTCTTCATTTATCATGGTCATGGTTTCGATGCTGTCGAGGTCTACCTTCAACAGTTCCTGAGCAAAGGCAATGATATTGCCCACGGTCAGGTTGGTGTACATGTTCTCAAAAACGGTCTCGCAGATTTCGGGTACCTTGAGGGTGTTCTTAACGGTAAGAACCTGCTTGGCAAGAGCCTTGATGAAGTCCTGCTGAACCTCCATTCTGGTAAGGTCCTGAGCGTCATAACCCTTGCGGAAACGAACAAGCTGCATAGCCTTGTCGCCGTCCAGCACCTGAACGCCCTTTTTCAGATCTATAAGCAGATTCTGAGTGGGATCGGAATAATACATATCCTGAGGCACGTCAAACTCAACGCCGCCGATGATATCGACTATCTGAACAAAGGCTTCAAGGTTTATCATGCAATACGCATCAGGCACAAAGCCTACCAGCAGAGATACCTGCTTCATAAGCTCTTCCATACCCGCTTCCTGAGTGCCGCCTTTGTTGTAGCCTGCGGTATAGGCGGTGTTCAGCTTATAGTAGGCAGCCTTGGAGTTGATGAAGGTATCGCGGGGGATGCTGGCTATCTTCAGCTCGTGGTTGATGATATCGAAGGAGCAAAGCATCATGGTGTCGGTCAGATAAGAACCTTTATCAACACCCACCAGCAAAATGGTGTACCAGCCTTCCTTGCGGTCACCGGGAACGGTAAGCAGTTCGCCAAGGTTGTCGCCCACTTCGGCTTCATCCTGAACAGGGTTGACCTGAACACTGGTGACCTTGACTTCAAGCTCGGGAGTGGTGGGAGCTGTTATGCTCTGGATGCCACCGGTGTTTTCGGGAGTGAGTTCGGGAGTTGTTGTCTGCTGGGAGGTTGTGACAACAGGAGCTATCTCAGGCAGCTTAACAAAGCTTTTCCAGATAACGACCACAAGTATCACCAGTATCGCCAGCACTGCGGCAAGGATGATAAGTCCCTTTTGAAGCCCGGTAAGCCTGCGTTTTTTTGAAGAGTATTCTTCCTCGAAATCCTCCGAATCTTCTTCATATTCATTATCGGCTGCTTCTTCTATATCTTCACCTGCTTCATAAACCTCATAGGGATCATCCTGATTTTCCGAAAAAGCAGGTTCAGCCTCATATATTTCTTCTTCAAACTCGACGGCTGTATCCTCAACATATTGTTTTTCGGGAGCCGCCGCTTTCTTGCTGTGTTTGCCATTGCGGCTGTTGCCGAACAGTTTCATATAATGCCTATCCTTTCGCATTGTGTTGCGGCGAATTCATATGCCTGTCTTGTAGCGGGATGAATGTTCTTTCCCCCGTCAGCAAGATAATTGAGGGAATGCTCCAAAGACCGGCAAAGGCATTCGTCCAAATCTTTATACGCCAATTCGCGGAAATAGTCCACTCCGTCAAAGCTGCGGGTAGGCTCGATAAAATCCGCGAGATATATTATTTTCTCTAAAACCGACATATTTTCTTTGCCGGTGGTGTGCCAGCGTATCGCTGAGCAGACATCTTCGCTCTCACCGTAAACATACTCTGCCACAACGGATGCGGTAAACGCATGATTCACGGTGGGAAAACGTTTAGCGTCTATCTTATGAATAATACCATATCTTTCTGCCAATATCAACTGCTGCGGCAATTTTAACGCCTTTGTAATATCATGCAAAATGGCAGCTCTGCGTGCATTTTCCTCATCAGCGCCCCAGCGCTGTGCCAGCTTCGCGGCAGCTTCCTCACATCCGGCAACATGAGTGATACGTTTTTCATCGTGCAGGCTGAAAGCGTCATCGCGAAGCTCATCAAGAGCCATGCCTTTTCTTTCTGTGTCTGTGGTATAAGCTCCGCTTTTCATTATAAAGCTGTGGACATCTTTGTCCAAACAATACTCTCCACAGCCGAACACCAGCATACGTCTGACAGTGGTGGAAGACATTTCGATAAAGTCCAGCGGGATACGAATAACACTTCCTCCAAATTCAGAGCATATCTTTTGCTCCATAAGGTCAGCCTGAGTCATCCTGCTGCTGTCTTTCCCTTCACGGCATGCCATAACAATGGTCGCCATTGAGCATATCTCACCGGGCAGATACCACTTATCGAAGGACAAGAACATATCCATGCCCATGATAAGGAACAGCTCGTCATTTGGGTAGTTTTCCCGCAGTTTCCGCAGAGTATCCACAGTGTAGCTTTTTCCGTCACGGTTCAGTTCAATATCGCTGACTTCGATCACAGGATACTCTCTGGCTGCTATGCGGCACATCTCAAGCCTTTTTTCAGGTTCGGGAGAACCCAACGCCAGCTGTTTATGCGGAGGATCCGCAGCGGGTATCATCAACACTTTATCGAGCTTCAGGTACTCGGCAGCCCCCAGCGCGTATCTGATATGTCCGGGATGGGGAGGATTGAAAGAACCTCCGAGAATACCCAGCCTCATTTGTTGGCGCTCTTTTCTTCGATAGCCTTGTTTTTAAAATACTCGTTTCTCTTTTCACGCTGGAGCTTTGCTCTGGCAGCTCTTGCCTTTGCGCCTTCCTTAACAGGGTTGCGCTTTATCTTTGCAACAGCGTGTTTGGGGTTATTCTTGTTGGGGTTGTTCTTGTATATAACGAAGGTGGAGCCGGCAGCGGATACAAAATCCGCACCGGTGGCTTCTGCCAGAGCATCGGCAGCTTCGTTCGCGGTCAGCAGAGCAGTCTCGAGCACACGGCATTTTACCAGCTCATGAGCCAGCAGAGTCTCCCTTGCCTGAGCTACAAGAGCGTCAGAAATGCCGTCTTTTCCTATATGAAGCATGGGCTTAAGTGAGTTTGCCTGAGCACGAAACTCGGCTCTCTGTTTACTTGTCAGCATATTGCACCGTCCTTACGCATTTTTTCTTCAAAGGCACGTATTGCCTTTCCTCTGTGGGATATCTTGTTTTTTTCCTCTTCCGTCATTTGCGCCATAGTAATATCAGTACCGGCGACCAGGAAGACGGGATCATAGCCAAAGCCGTTTTCACCGACAGGGCTGTGAGTGATGAAGCCTTCACAGCTTTCCTCGGAAGTCACGGTATGTCCATCGGGAAATACGCAGCAGATAGAGCTTACAAATCTTGCGGAGCGATTTGTATTACCTTCCATTTCAGAAAGCAGCAGCTCATATCGCTGGATATCGTCGGCACATTTGTCGCCGCCGTATCTGGCGGAATAAACACCCGGACGACCGTCAAGCGCGTCCACCACAAGACCGGAGTCGTCTGCGATGGCCGGCATACCGCAGGCCTTGCATACGGCTTCCGCCTTCAAAAAAGCGTTTTCAGCAAAGGTAGTACCGGTCTCGTCCACATCGATATCTATACCTATCTCTGATTGTAAGACGATCTCTACGCCCAAATGTTGCAGGATATCAGTCATTTCCTTGAGTTTTTTCTTATTTTTACTGGCCAATACGAGCTTCATTACAGCAGCGCCTCCACAAAGTCGTGAGCATCAAAGGGCATCAGATCATCGATCTGTTCGCCAACACCTATATATTTTACGGGTATCTGAAGCTCGTTTGCAACGGCAACAACTATGCCGCCCTTGGCAGTACCGTCAAGCTTGGTAAGCACAAGACCTGTAACGCCGGCCGCTTCCTTGAACTGCTTTGCCTGAGTAAGTCCGTTCTGACCGGTGGTTGCGTCCAGCACCAGCAGAGTCTCCCTGTCGCAGCCGGGCAGCTCGCGATCGATGATACGGCTTATTTTGTTCAGCTCGTTCATAAGATTCTGCTTGTTATGCAGTCTGCCTGCGGTGTCACACAGGACGACATCAGACTTGTTTGCTCTGGCGGATGTGATGGCGTCAAATACTACGGACGCGGGGTCGGAGCCCTCGTTCTGGCGAACGATATCCACATTGGCACGATCTGCCCATATCTCCAGCTGATCGGCAGCCGCGGCACGGAAGGTATCTGCCGCGCAAAGCAGTACACGCTTGCCATCGTTTGTCAGCTGATTTGCCAGCTTGCCGATGGTGGTGGTCTTACCCACACCGTTGACACCGATCATCAGGATAACTGAGGGTTTGGTGTCCATTTTCAGGCTGCTGTCGCCAACGTTCAGCATCATGACAAGTATCTGCTTAAGGGAGTTCTTTACCTCTTCGGGGCTTCTGTATTTATTGATGGCAACACGCTCACGGAGCAGCTCAACAGCCTTCATGGATGTGTCTACACCCAGGTCAGCCATGATGAGGCTTTCTTCCAGCTCATCGTAAAAATCGTCGTCTATGCCATTGAAGGAAGCTATAACATTGTCAAGGCTCATGGCCTTTCTTGTTTTGGAAAGACCTTCTTTTATTTTGTCAAAAAATCCCATGTTTGATTCCTTTCTGAGATCAGTTTATCTTCATCTGTCTGGACATCTGATCCAGATCCAGCGTAAGCATTTTGGAAACGCCCTGTTCCTGCATGGTAACGCCATAAAGCACATCGGCTTCTTCCATGGTTCCCCGGCGGTGAGTGATGACGATAAACTGTGTCTTGTCTGACAGTTTGCGAAGGTATGATGCAAACCGACGGACATTGTTGTCGTCAAGCGCAGCGTCTATCTCGTCCATTACGCAGAAAGGCGTTGGGCTGACCTTGAGTATGGAAAAATACAGCGCAATGGCAACGAAGGCCTTTTCACCGCCGGACAGCAGGGTTATGGTCTTGACCTGTTTTCCGGGAGGCTGTACCTTGATCTCGATACCGCAGCCGAGAACATCGTTTTCATCTTCCAGTATAAGCTCTGCTTTGCCGCCGCCGAATATCTCGGTAAAGGTGGATTTGAAGCTTTCGTTTATAAGCGCAAACTGCTGGACAAAGATCTCCTTCATCTGTGAGGTTATATCGTTGATGATGCCTTCCAGTTCAGCCTTTGCTGTTTCCACATCATCACGCTGACCGGTAAGAAATTCATAGCGTGTATTGACCCGTTCAAACTCGTCTATAGCGCCGATATTGGGAGTTCCCAGCGAGCTTATTTCTTTCTTTATCTCGCTGATACGCTTATTTGCCTTTGAAGTGCTCATGTCCTCAAGGCGTATTTTTTCTGCTGATGTAACGGTAAGCTCGTAGTTGTCCCAGAGCTTGTCAATTATCTGTTTCTCTTCTATCTCAGCAGTTGCCTTTTTCTGCTCAAGCCGTGCTGTCTCTCGCTCCACAACGATGAGCTGACGGCTCTTTTCCTGAACAGCTCTGTCTATTCTGATACGTTCGCCCTCCAGCTCAAGCTTGCTTTCGATAAGAGCCCGGAGAGCACTTTCCGCTTCCTGTATCTGTTTGTGGTTCTGCTCAAGCTCACCGGTAAGGCGGACTATATCCTTTTGCACCGTATCGATCTGAGCTTCCAGTTCCAAAGCAGCTTTTTCACTCTGCTCACGGTCACCTTCGATGGCAGCAGCCAGCGATTGCAGCTCGGTAATTCCGCCGGCAGTGGCAGACTGCTCCGCTTCGAGAGCTGCCTGCGCAGCACGTATTGCCGCCAATGCGTCTGCCAGACTGTTGTTTTCTTCTTCCAGCTCCCGGGCATTTCCGGCAAGCAGGGTGTACTGCTGCTGGACATCCTCGGCTTCTTCTTTAAGCTTGTCGCTTTCGCAGCGCAGAATATTTATCTTTTCGCCGTTTTCGTCGAGCTTCTTTTTGATCCCCTCTGCTTCGGTCTTCAGATTGCTCTCAGCTTCTTCAATGCTTTCGCAAAGCAGACGGTACTGCCCTTCCTGCCCCTGAAGCTTCAGCACTTCGTCCTGTGCGGTTCTAAGCTCGTCTTTGGCTACGGTCAGCTCGTACTCAACAGCTTCTGCCTGACGGCGAGCTTCAGCCATTTGCTGTTCAAGCTCTTCGTGGTCTTTTTTCAGAAGCTCCATCTGCCGGCTCAACCGTTTCAGCTCGTTGGCTCGGGACAAAATACCCGAATTTCTGGAGGTACTGCCGCCGGTCATGGAACCGCCGGAGTTCAGCACCTGACCATCCAGGGTGACTATTCTGAACCGATGGGAGTACTTTTTTGCTATGGCTATGGCTTTGTCAAGATTTTCCGCAATAACAGTTCTTCCCAAAAGATTGCGGAATATGCCTTCAAAGCGTTTATCAAACCTGACCAGATCACAGGCAATGCCCTCAAACCCGGGCTGGTTTTCAAGTCCTGATTCATTTATACGGCTGCCCTTTATGGCAGTTACAGGGAGAAAGGTGGCTCTGCCGCCATCTCTTCTTTTCAAAAACTCGATAGCGTTTTTGCCGTCGGTCTCTGACTCAACAACGATGCTCTGCATGGAGGAACCAAGAGCTGTCTCTATGGCAACGGTATACTGGTCATCTGTCTGCACAAGCTTGGAAACGGGAGCATAAACGTTTCTCAGCCGTCCCTTTTCACTCTCTGCCATAACAAGACGAACCGCTTTATTATAGCCCTCGTAATCCCGCTCCATTTCGGCAAGCATATCTATGCGTCCCTGCAGAGACTGGCGATCCACAGTCAGCTTCATCAGCTTCTGGCTGAGGCCGTCTGCCTTTTCACCGCGAGCCTTCATACGGAGCTGATAACCGTTTACTGTATTGGTCAAGGACTGAACCTTTTCCTCCGCCTCTTTCAAAGCGTCAGTGCAGCTGTCCAGTTCTTTTTGAGCTTCACTCTTTTTCTCTGTCAGGCTTCCAAGTTCACAGCTGATGTCGCCATCACGGTCGTAAAGCATCTGTGCGCTGCCTGCAAGATTTGATATTTCCGTCTCAAGATGAGCGGCCTGCTCAAGCTTGTCCGTCTGCTGCGCCTTGAGAGCGTCCAAACGCTGATTCAGGTCACCGGCACTCGCTGCCAAAGCATCAGTCTTATCGGATATCTCAGCACGTTCTTTCTGTTTCCCGGCTATTTCCTGCTCTATCTCCGCTATGCGGGCGCGTCTGCTTTCCAGCTGAGCAATAATGCCGCCGCTCCTGTCGCTCTGATCAGACAGATCCTTGCGCAGTTTTTCCAGATTTGTCTGACAGTTTTCAAGATTGGTGTGAGCAACAGCAATGGCGCTCTCTGTTTCCGCGCCTTCCGATTCAAGAGAAGAAAGCTGAGTGCGAGCCTGCTCTATATCGTTTTCGCACTCTCGCATTTTTTCCGTAACCGCATTGGAATCGGCATAGAGCTGATCCAGCTCGTTCTGCACCTGCTCAGACTGCAGTTTGGCAGTTTCGTAATCCGCCACAGCTTTTGCCGCAGTTACCTTGTGCTTTGCCAGATTATCCAGCCATACCGTTACCTCAAGGCTTCTCAGCTCATCGCGCAGGATAAGGTATCTCTTTGCCTTTTCCGCCTGCTCACGCAAAGGCTCCACAGACAGCTCCAGCTCAGCTATTTTGTCGTTGATGCGGGTAAGATTGTCCTGAGTGTTTTTAAGCTTGCGTTCGGATTCTTCCTTACGATGGCGGTACTTTGAAATACCTGCCGCCTCTTCAAATATCTCCCGTCGTTCAGAGCTTTTGACAGAAATGATCTCATCGATCTTGCCCTGACCGATCTGAGAATAGCCTTCTCTGCCAAGACCGGTGTCCATGAACAGCTCAACGATATCCTTCAGTCTGGCAGACTGCTTGTTGATATAGTACTCACTGTCTCCTGATCTGAAATAACGGCGGGTCACCATGACCTCGGGAGTTTCCAAAGGGAAGATATTTGCCGAGTTGTCTATTACCAGCGACACTTCGGCATATCCCACTTGAGGGCGCTTGATGGTGCCGCCAAATATAACATCTTCCATTTTGCCGCCGCGAAGGGCTTTGGTGCTCATTTCACCCATGACCCATCTGATAGCGTCGGAGATATTCGATTTTCCGCTGCCGTTGGGTCCCACGATACCGGTTATATCGCTGCCGAAAGTCAGCACCGTTTTATCGGGGAAGGATTTGAAGCCTTGTATTTCAAGCGCTTTTAAGTACATGAAGGCACCTCGCAAAAATAAATGTTCAACTGATTTATTTTACCAGTATAAAGCTAAAAATGCAAGGAAATATCACCGTTCGACCGGTCTGATTCCTTAATTTTTATGTTCCGCAGACTGTATTCCGATTTCAGCGTCCGGATGTTGGTCTTCTTTTGTCCTACGCAATAGGATACCGTCCCCTTCGGGACAACTATCGTAATATCCTGAGGCAGCTTTTTCCCGTCCAGAAGCTTTCTCAGCCTGTCGAGCCACATTCGGCTGCGCACCAGCTCACCCAGAGCGGGATGATACGCGCCTGCGGCTGCCGCACCCCCGGACAGTTCCTCCGTTGGATTCAGACCAAGCCGAATAACAGGTATTCCCGCGTCATCAAACATTCCGCAAAGTACAGCACACAGCTCGACCGCGTCCTGCACAGTGTGTTCCTGATACTCCCCTGATTCCCACAGGTCAAAAAGCTCGGTATCCCTGACCACCACAGTGGGATAGATGCGGACGCCGTCAGGTTTTATGTCAACCATTTTTCTTGCTGTATCAATGCTCTGACTTCCGTCGTCTCCCGGCAGTCCGGTCATCATCTGCAAGATGACCTTAAAGCCGGCCTCTTTGAGCATCAAGGCAGCCTTTTTGCAGGTCTGTCCATCATGTCCTCTTTTGCTCAGGCGAAGAACCTCATCATCCATCGACTGGCAGCCCAGTTCCACCGTATCCACGCAATAGCGTTTCAGTCTTTCAATAACCTCGTCATCAACAGCATCGGGTCTGGTCGAAAGGCGGATGCCTGTAACTCTTCCGTTTTGCACATACTCATAAGCCGCAGCCAGCAGAGCTTCCTGTTTTTCCCGTTCAATGGCTGTAAAGCTGCCGCCATAGAACGCCACCTGAGCAGACCGGTCACCAATACGCTGCAGGGCAGACTCTATCTCTTTTTTCACCATCTCCCCGGTGGTCTCCGCCGTAACTCCGGAAATCCTGCGCTGATTGCAGAAGACGCAGGCTCTGGGGCAGCCCAAATGGGGGACGAATATGGGGATTATTCTAAGTTTAGCCATAGGATCGTTCCTTTTGTATTACCTGCAAAATCCCCATCCTGTGACGTTTTTTCGTCTTAAGATGGGGATTTCTCAGTCGCTCCGCTTCTTCGAAATGACAGCGTTGCTTGAATAGGGGATTTCTCGGTCGCTGCGCTTTGTCAAAATGGCAGCGCAGCATTAAAATCAGAATTTTTCGTGTTTTCGCTCTGTAAAAACAGAGGTCGTTTATTCATACAGATTTTTTATAGCGGATCTTGCAGCCATCTGCTCCGCTTCCTTCTTTGTCCTGCCGGAACCTTCACCGACAACGCTGCCGTTCAGCAGCACCTGAAAATCAAAGCGCTTATCATGGTCCGGACCGGACTGACCGGACATATGGTACTGAAGCACCTGCTCCTTTTCACGCTGCACCAGCTCCTGAAGCTGAGTTTTATAGTCTCCGGTGTCGGCTTTATCGGGGTTGCTGAGAATAAACTTCAAAACAAATTCCTTGGCAGGCTCTATGCCCCCGTCAAGATACATTGCGGCAATGACCGCTTCGACCGCATCGGCAAGGATAGACGGTCTTTCACGTCCTCCGCCAAGGTCTTCACCTTTACCAAGCAAAAGGTAATTGCCGAATTTCAGCTGCCGGGCAGTTTCATAAAGACTCTTTTCACACACCAGCGATGCCCTTTTGCGGGACAGGTCTCCTTCCGGCGTATCCGGATTTTTGAGATAAAGCTCCTCAGCTGTTATAAAGCCAAGCACAGAATCGCCCAAAAATTCGAGGCGCTCGTTGCTCTCTTTGACCTTGTCTCTGTTTTCGTTGACATAGGAGCTGTGGATAAATGCTGCTTTGAGCAATTGTTCATTTTTGAATGTGTATCCTATCTTCTGCTGAAGCTGCTTCATTGCACTGCCGCCTTTATGTCATCGATATTTCCGGCGATATCCTCACAAATGCCGGACTGAACTGCTCTTGCTGCCTGCAGTATAGCGCTGCGGAATGCATAGTCATTGCTGGAACCGTGAGCTTTGATGACGGGCTTGGAAATGCCCAGCAGCATGGTGCCGCCCACTTCGGTGTAATCCATTTTCTTTTTCATGGTCTTTATTCCGGAGCCCACCATCAGAGCAGCCAGCTTGGTGATGATGTTCTTTTTGAAGATGCTTTTCAGTTCACCGCTCATAAATATGGCAACGCCCTCAATGGATTTGAGCAGGACGTTTCCGGCAAACCCGTCAGCAACCACTACGTCCACCTCACCGTTGGGTACACCTCTTGCCTCAACATTGCCGATGAAGTTCAGCTTTCCCTGCTCCTTTGCGGTCTGCAATATCGCGTATGTCTGCTTTTGCAGTTCGGTGCCCTTGGACGGCTCTGTGCCGTTATTGAGAAGACCGATGCGGGGATTTTCCAGTCCCAGCTCTTTTCTGGCATAATAATTGCCCATGAACGCGAACTGAGTCAGATATTCGGTGTTGCATTCAGCATTCGCACCGCAGTCGATAAGTACCACGCCGCCGGAAGATGAGGGCAGCACAGGAGCCAAAGCAGCACGTCTAATGCCTTTTATGCGCTTGACAGTAAGGGTAGCGGCAGTCAAAAGCGCACCGGTGTTGCCGGCAGAAACGAATGCATCGCCTTCTCCTTCTGCCAGAAGTTTGAGTCCGCGGACCATAGAAGAATCCGGGTACTCCTTCAGCACAGATGTTGCACTGTCGCACATATCCACCACCTGCGTAGCGTTGGAGATCGCGACTCCCTTGGGCAAGGTGGTTATCCCCTGCTGCTGCATTACCTTTAAGATATCTTCTCCACGTCCAACAAGGATGATATCAGCGTCAAGTTCCCTGGCGGCCAGAAGCGCGCCATTGACCATTGCCTGTGGCGCGTTGTCACCGCTCATGGCGTCAACAATTATCTTCATCTGCTTTTTCCTTTCCCACAAACCGGTCGATAAGCTCAAGCGAACGCTTGGCTACCTCAGCATATTTGTTCTTCTTTCCTTTTACTCTGTACTCCAACTGATCCATAATACCGAAATTCACGTTCATGGGCTGGAATTTCGTTACTGACGGATCAGATACATAGGCAGCCAACGCACCTATGGCAGTTTTTCCTGTAAAATCAGGTTCCGGCTCACCCAAAATGCGGCAAGCCATGGCAGCAGCTGCCAGATATCCCGATGCAGCGGATTCAACATAGCCTTCAACACCGGTCATCTGACCGGCAAATGCCAGTCTGGGTTCGTCCTTCACAGAGAAGTTTTTGCCCAAAAGTCTGGGCGAATCGATGTAAGTATTCCTGTGCATAACACCATAGCGCAGAAACTCCGCGTCTTTCAGGGCGGGTATCATTGAGAATACACGTTTCTGCTCCGGAAACTTCAGGTGAGTCTGAAAGCCTACGATGTTGTAAATAGTTCCTGTCTGATTGTCCTTGCGCAGCTGAACAACAGCATATGCTTCCTTGCCGGTACGGGGATCTGTCAGTCCTACGGGCTTCATGGGACCGTAGCGCATGGTATCCACTCCCCTGCGCGCCATGACCTCTATGGGCATACATCCTTCAAAGACACTGCTGTCTTCAAAGCCGTGGACCTCCGCTTCCTGAGCGTTTACCAGTGCTTCCTGAAAGGCAGTATACTGCTCCTTGTCCATGGGACAATTGATATAGTCGGGCGTTCCCCTGTCATAGCGTGAAGCAAAAAAAGCATTTTCCATATCTATGCTGTCAAAGCTTACGAGAGGAGCTGCCGCGTCGAAAAAGCTCAGGTATTTCGCACCGCCGAAGTAGCGTCGGATATCCTCAGCCAGTGCATCGGCTGTAAGAGGGCCGGAGGCTACTATAGTCCAGCCTTCTTTGGGTATCTCAGTCACTTCCCTGTGCTGAACAGTGATGAGCGGGCAGCTTTCTATCTTTGCGGTAACGGCAGCAGAAAACCCGTTTCTGTCCACCGCCAGCGCTCCGCCCGCTTCCACCCTGTTCTCATCGGCACATTCAATGATAAGGCTGCCAAGACGGCGCATCTCTTCTTTAAGAAGACCAACAGCGTTTTCCAGCCGATCGCTTCTGAGCGAATTGGAACATACCAGTTCCGCAAAGGTATCCGCGCTGTGAGCGGGCGTTTTCTTTTCCGGCTTCATTTCGATCAGGGTAACTTCAATATTTCGTTTTGCCAGCTGCCATGCAGCTTCACAGCCGGCGAGACCGGCTCCAATAACAGTTGCTTTATTCATCGGCAGTCTTCTTTTTGGAAGTCCTTTTCTTTTTGGTTTTTTCTTCGGTCTCAGGTTCTTCTGCCTTCACTTCCTCAGCAGGAGCCTCAGCAGTTTTTTTCTTATATCCGCCGCGCTTTTCCTCGGGAGTAAAGTTAGCGCAGTTTTCGTTGATACAAAATGGCTTTCTCTGTCCTCTGCCGGATTTCTTGAACATGGTGTTGCCGCAGGTGGGGCAGTCGTCCTTGGTAGGAACGTCCCATGTCATGAATCCGCAGTCTTTCAGGCGTTCGCAGGCATAGTACGCATAACCCTTTTTGCTTTTACGCTTAAGGATACGGCTGCCGCAATTGGGGCAGCGTCCCGGCATTACCTCAACGATGGGCTTGGTATTGCGGCATTCCGGGAATCCGGGGCAGGCAAGGAATTTGCCAAAGCGCCCGCTCTTGACCACCATGTTTTTGCCGCAGAGATCACATATCTCATCGGTGACCTCATCAGGTACCTTGATATGAATGTCTTTCAGTTCTTCCTCGGCTTTCTCCAGAGTCTGCTGGAAGTCGCCATAAAAATCTCTCAGGACCTGTTTCCAGCCAATGGTGCCTTCTTCCACCCTGTCAAGGTTTTCTTCCATGTTTGCGGTAAATCCAACGTCAACTATATCAGAAAACTTTTCCTTCATCAGTCCTGTGACAACTTCGCCCAGCTTGGTTGGATGGAGGTTCTTTTCCTTTTTCTCTACATAGTCACGATCGATGATGGTAGAAATGGTAGTAGCATAGGTGCTGGGGCGTCCGAAGCCCTTTTCTTCCATGGCGCTGATAAGGGAAGCTTCGGTATATCTTGCGGGAGGCTGAGTAAAATGCTGCTGAGGATCGTATTTATTCAGCTTGACTTCCTCGCCTTCCATAAGTTCAGGCAGCGGTGATTGCTTCTTTTCGGTCTTGTCGTCGTCCTTGCCTTCTTCGTAAACCGCAGTATATCCGGCAAATTTCATGGCCTGATGGTTGGCGCGGAACAGATATCCGGCAGACTGAGTATCGATAGTAACTGTATCGTATACTGCGGGAGCCATCTGGCATGCCATAAAACGGCTCCATATCATCTTATAAAGCCTGTACTGGTCGTTTGTCAGGCTGCCTTTGATGGATTCGGGATCCAGAGCAGCATCTGTGGGGCGTATGGCCTCGTGAGCATCCTGCGCATTGTTCTTGGGCTTAAAATGACGGGGCGAGCCTGCATAGAAAGCATCACCGTAACGGCGGATAATTTCATCCTTTGCCGCTGCCAATGCCTCCTCGGAAAGACGCAGTGAGTCTGTTCTCATGTAAGTTATAAGACCCACGGGACCTGTTCCCGAATCGATCTCAACGCCTTCATAAAGCTGCTGGGCAATGGTCATGGTGCGGCGCGGAGTCATATTCAGCTTTCTGGAAGCATCCTGCTGCAGGGTAGATGTGATAAACGGCGGCGGCGGAGACTTTTTCTTTTCGCTGCGTTTGATGGATTTGATAGTAAAAGGTCCGTTCTGTGTAGCTGCGATTATCTCGTCTACCTGTTCACGGGAAGTCAGCTCCATCTTTTTGTCCACACCGTGGAAACGGGCGGTATAGCTGCCGGACTTGCCGATAAGGTCAAACAAAACATCGATAGTCCAGTATTCCTCGGGTACAAAGGCTCGTATCTCCTCTTCCCTGTCCACCACCAGACGAGTGGCAACAGACTGCACACGTCCCGCGCTAAGACCTCTGCGGATCTTTCTCCACAGCAGAGGACTAAGCTGGTAACCCACGATACGGTCGAGAATTCGTCTTGCCTGCTGAGCGTCCACAAGGTTCTCATCAATAACTCGGGGATGCTGCAAGCTTTCCGTGACCACCTTTTTGCTTATTTCGTTAAATGTTACGCGCTTGGCCTTATCGTCATCAAGACCGAGCAGTATTTTAAGATGCCACGAAATGGCTTCACCCTCACGGTCCGGGTCAGTTGCAAGATAGACGACGGAGCTGGCATCGGCAGCAGCCTGAAGCTCGTCTATCATATCCTGCTTATCTTTCAGCGGCTGGTAATTGGGAGTGAAATCGTTTTCAAAGTCTATACCCATGGTGCTCTTGGGCAGATCTCTCAGATGACCAAGGCAGGCTTTTACCTGATAGTCATTCCCAAGGTATTTTCCTATGGTTTTGGCTTTGGTGGCAGATTCCACGATCACCAGATTCTTCTTAGGCATTTTGTTCCTCCAGATCTATTGCTGCTCTTTGACTGTCAGCGAATAACGCTTACCGCTGCTCTGCTTTACAACGCCCTGTATCTCCAGCAGCGTAAGTGATGCAAGCACTCTGGCAGCCTTGAGCTGAGTAATATCTATAATATCGTCAACGTGGCGGGTCTTGGTGCCAATAGCCTCTACAATGGCCATAGCATCCGGATCCAGTCCCTCCATCCGTTGAATATAAGACTTGTTTTCTTCCTTGTCAATCTCTTTTTTGTCGATGGGCTGAGCCTGGGGTATGGTTTTTTCGCTGTTTTTCTCAGCTTTTTCCACTTTTTCCGGCTCCTGTATTGGGCGCACCGAATCTATCCTGATGTCCAGAGCGTCTTTGCGATACACTGCTCTGTCGGGTCTGAGATGGGCATATTCAGAGATAACATCCCAGCCTTTGGATACCAACGCCGCACCTTCTTTGATCAGCTGGTTGCTGCCGGCACACACATAATTATCAATATTTCCGGGCACCGCAAAAACGTCCCTGCCCTGATCCAACGCCCGTCTGGCAGTAATAAGTGACCCGCTCCTGAGCGGGCATTCCACCACTACCACGCCGTAACTGATACCTGAAATGATACGGTTTCTTACAGGGAAGTGATTTTTGTCATGGGGTGTTCCGGGAGGATACTCGCTGATCACCATACCCTTTGCAAGGATGTCATTATAAAGTCGCGTATTGGACTTGGGATAAATAACATCTACGCCTCCGCCCAGAACAGCTACCGTAGGCTTTCCTGCCAGCAGGGCTCCCTGATGCGCCATGGCATCAATGCCTTCTGCCATGCCGGACACCACCAGACCGCCGCAGTTGGCAAGCTGATAACCCATGGTCCTGCCGGAAAGTGCGCCATAAGCAGAACACTTTCGCGTTCCGACCACCGCAACAGGCAGCTCTGATGAAAAGTCTATCAGGTTTCCAAGGGCGTAAAGCAGCAGCGGTGGATCATCGATATACCGCAGCATCTGAGGATACGCAGCATCCTGAAGTGTGATGATCGATATGTGCTTTTCGCCGCACTTTTCCAGAATACCCTCTGCAACGGACATATCTCTGTCCCGCAGTCGGCTGATGTCGCCTGACGAAAGCTCTTCCACCATTTTCAGGCTTTTTTCGTCTGCCTTAAACACGGCTTCCGGTTCACCAAACCATCGCAGCACGGCAAGTTTTTTCTTTAGACCTATCTTTTCAAGGCTCGACAGCCAGATCCAGTATTTCAAAGCAGACATGGCGGACTCCCTTTAGTAACCTTTTCTCATTTCCCACATTATAATTGATGCCGCAGACGCAGCATTCAAAGACTCGCAGTTTTCACTGATGGGTATTATCACATGGCAGAACGAAGCATCAAGCAGCTGCTGTGAAACTCCGCTGCCTTCGCTTCCTATTATCACTGCCGCGCCCTTCATATCCACCGCACGAACATCCTTTGCTGTATCCGAAAGCGCTGTGGCAATAAGCCGGACATTTTCCTCTGCCGCACGCAGGATAAGCTCCTGACGGGTCATCTGATATATTTTCTGACGAAAAATGGCTCCCATGGTTGCTCTTACGACCTTTGGATTGAACGGATCCGCGCAGCCTTCACACAGGATGATGCGTTCTATGCCCAAAGCATCGGCAGTCCTTATCATGGTGCCGAGATTCCCGGGGTCCTGTATCCCATCCAGCACCAACGATGATGCTACCGTATCCGGCTGACTTTTTTCGGGCATTGCACAGACGAACAGCGCTTCCTGAGGTGTGGTAAGAAGAGATATGCTTTTCATAAGCTGAGGACTTATCCTCACTTTCCGCACACTGTTATCAAGCTGAGGAAAATCCATATCCCCGGAAAGGACAACTATCTGCGGGTCTGCTTTCAAAGCTTCTCCAAGAAGCTTTACTCCCTCACCCACAAACTGACGGTTCTGCTCACGATAGCCGCGGCTGTTCTGCAGTTTGCGAATGTGAGTAAGCAGGTCGTTATTTTTTGATGTTATTGTAGTTATCATAGTTTTTCTACCGCTTCAATATCCGAGTAGCGACCTACCAGCACCAGCACGGAGGTTTTTTTCAAAACGTACTCCGCACCGGGAGCTACGCAGACTTCCCTGCCTTCCTTGACGGCAATTATATTTACACCGAATCTGGCTCTGATACCTATACTTCCAATTGACCTTCCTGTCCATGATGAGGGTACCTCTATTTCGGCAACACCAAAATTATCGGAAAGCTCTATAAAATCGAAAATATTGGCAGACGACAGTCCCTGAGCAAGCTTGTGTGCCATTTCCCTTTCGGGGAACACCACCTTATCGGCACCGACTTTTTCAAGCACAGTCTTATGCAGCTCGCTGTTTGCCTTGCAAATGACCTGGGAAGCTCCCAGTTCCTTGAGCATCACGGTGGTCATAACACTGGCAGCCACATCACTGCCGATACCCACTATGGCACAGTCGAAATTGCTGACCCCAAGCGTTTTGAGTGTCGCTTCATCCCGGGCGTCACAGGTTATGGCGTGAGTTACGCTTCCGGCAACATGGTTTACGTTTTCTTCACAGTTGTCTACTGCCAGAACTTCATGGCCAAGCTTGAAAAGCTCTGTTGCCACAGAAGCTCCAAATCTGCCAAGACCTATTACCAGATATGATTTTTTGCTCATTCAGATACCCCACATCATCAGCCGATGAACACATGCCCATCAGCATATTTAAGCTTTTCACCGTCTTTGTTTCCCAACATGAAGGCAATGCCTATGGTCATGACGCCCACTCTGCCAAAAAACATATATATTGCTATCAGCACCATGGATACAGCGTTAAGACTGCCTGTTATGCCTGTGGTCAGTCCAACGGTAGCCAGCGCTGAAACAGTTTCATACAATGTATCCAGCACACCAAGTCCTGTGGATGATGAAATAAACACCGCTCCTGCCACTGCAAGGGCGCTTATTATCAAAAACAGCCCTGTTGCGTCAGAGATCTGTTCGTGGGTAATGGTGCGTCCAAAAGCGGTAACATGCTTTTTGCCCCTCAACGAAGCTATGCACGACAGCACCATGATACCCACGCTCACGTTTTTTACGCCGCCGGCAGTGGAGCCGGGGCTTCCGCCAATAAGCATCAGTACAATGGATACTATTTTGGAAGATTCTGTAAGCTGTCCCTGATCTATGGCTGCAAAGCCTGCGGTACGCAATGTCACCGACTGGAAGAAAGACGCCAGCAGCCGCTGACCCAATCCCATTCCTTCCATGGTGTTGTTACCTTCTTCGAAAAAGAAGAATATCGTCCCGGCGGTCAGAAGCGCCACAGTTATGCTCAACACCAGTTTTGTGTGGAGCTGGAGTTTTTTGATGCACCTGCATCTGTAAATATCTTCCCAAACAAAAAATCCCAGACCTCCGATAATAATAAGCCCGGCAATGGTAAGACACACCAGCGGATCTTCGGCATAGAGCATCAGGCTTGAACCCGGAGCGACATTTCCAAGGATATCAAATCCCGCATTGCAGAACGCCGAAACAGCGTGGAAAATACCTCTGGCTATACCGCCTGCCCAGCCAAACTGCGGCACAAATCTGAAAGACAGAAGCACAGCTCCCACAAGCTCAAAGGAAAATGTAGCTGTTACAACATGGCGCACAAGGCGCACCAAGCCTTCCAGCCCTGATACGTTATAGGACTGAGCAATAATAAGTCTCTGGCGCAGGTCTATCTTCCGTTTCAGCACCATAGACACCATGGACGCGATGGTGATAAATCCAAGTCCCCCAATTTGAATAAGGCAGATTATTACCACCTGACCGAAGGTGCTCCAAAGGGTATAGGTATCACCAACCACAAGACCAGTGACGCAGGTAGCTGAAGTTGCCGTAAAAAAAGCTGTCAGCACTCCGCAGCTCCGCCCGCTGCGTGAAGCAGCGGGCAGCATTAGCAGCAAAGTGCCTATGACGATTATCAGCGCGAACACAGCAACGATGACCTGTGTGGTCCTGCCGTATTTTGCTTTCTGTTGTCTTTTGATTAGAAAATATCTGATACGCTGGGTCATCATCATTCTCCGATCAATTATTATTCAGCCTCCAGCAGCGCATTCAGCATTGCAACAGCAGCCTCTGTGGCAGCAATGTCTTCTTCTTTTTCTGTAACAGAGCTATGGTCGAGGATGCTGGCGTACAGGCCGCTGAGACCTGCTCTTTCCATTATGGGGCTTTCAGCCAGAGCTACGCGGCATTCATTTGTCTCGTCAGCTTCAAAGCCAAAGGTCCCTATCTTATCAAAATATTCCAAAGATGGCTCACAGTAAAGGTCGGAACAGCTTTCGTCCATCAGATACAGCGCATACTGGGAATCAGTCATGCAGAGCCAAATGCGTTCCTGATTGCTCATACCAAGGTCATCATTACCCATATACAGTATCACATATTCGATCTCGACTTTTCCGTTGCCGTCGATATCGGGAACAACTGTCCGGAAAAGCTCGTCGATCTCTTCCAGTGCTTCATCGTCTATGTTGTTTCTGGCAGCAATCACGATACTGGTATCGTAGTTAACCTGCTTCAAAGCGTCTATCAGAAGGAATCCGACGATGACGACTATCACCGCAATGGCAAATACCTTCCACTTGTTCTGAAACCAGAAAATATTGACAAACCAGTCGTTGAAATTCTTCCTGTCCTTGTACTTCTGGCTGTAATCTTCAGCTTTCCCTTTCATTATTGTGGATCTCCTTGTGTATAATTCTCTTCCCCCCGTCAGCCGGGGAAAGGTGTTTTCTTCTCTTTGATACGGTCATAATACACCAAAGAAAGCAATACGTCAATTGTTTCCTTATAATAAAGTAGTACAATAAATCATTTCCGTCTGTCTGCTCTGATGAATGGCTCTTCGATGCGTTCCATGGTCAGTAAGCCGTATTTTTCAGGACGGCGGTAAGCGTTGCCGTGTACCTCCCGGCTGCGATAGTCTCTGATAGCATCAATGGGAAAATCCGCTACATAAATGCCTTCTCTCTGTCCGGCTTCTATTATGAGCGTATCTCTGGATCCCGATTCATCATCGCTGTATGCGATACCGTCAAATGCCGACGAATGACCGTTGCAGTCCGGCTGCCCCTTGGGATAGTTGACAGTCGCAATACCCACCATGTTTTCATAGGCTCTTGCTCTGAGCTGAGAAAGACGGTTTATCTCCATGGGGCAGGCGTTTGGCACAAGTATCACTTCGGCGCCCTTGAGCATAAGTATGCGGGCGCTTTCGGGAAACTCACGGTCATAACATATCATTGCTCCTACCTTGACCGTACCACCTGCCGTATCCAGCTGCGCAACATAAAAATCCTCTCCCGGAGTCAGGCTGCATTCGTCACCGAAATCACAGGTGTGGACCTTGGCGTAGGTCAGAACTTTTTTGCCAAAGCGGTCAAACAGACAAACAGTATTTCTGGGAGATGGGTCATACTGCTCAAGCAGAGTTACTCCAATGGCCATTTCCAGCTGCTTTGCAGCATCAGCAAAGGTTGACATAAAACTTCCATCTATTGGTATGGCAATCTCTTTCATTACGTCTATATTGGGATTTACATAATATCCGCAGCTCCACATTTCGGGAAACAGTGCTATGTCCGCTCCCATAGTTTTGGCTTTGCGGCAGTATTCCAGTCCTTTTTGGAGATTTTCTTCAAGATCTGCACCGGGCATTATCTGAAGCATGGCAACTTTTAAGCTTTTCATGGCGTGCTCCTTTTTGTTCACAGGTCAAGCTTCATAAATATCGTTGTGTCCATAGGACTGTTGTTATAGCAAGGTATCTCATAGAATCCGTATTCATTGTAAATACGAATGGCACTTTTCAAAAAGGGCAAAGTGTCCAGCAGCATGGCTCTGTATCCAATACCTTTGGCGTCTTCAATTATCCTGTCTATCAGCAGACGGCTTATCTGTCTGCCCCGAAATTCGGGTCTGACATATAGACGTTTCATCTCACAGTTTTCATCATCCAGTTTTCGCAGCGCAATGCAGCCCGCAAGCTCACCATCACAATAGGCAAGATACAGACGACCGTAAGGCATACCGTATTTGTGTTCAATATGCTGTATCTCATCGTCATAATTCTGTATCCGAAGGTATCCCGCAAACGCACTGTCACCTTCTATAAGCATGTTGGTGTATTCGGTAAACAGCTCACGCACCTCTTCCGGATGATCGTAAGCAGGTATCATATCAATGTTCACTTTTTTCTCCGCATTTGTTTATTTCTATTTCAGCACTTCATCCTTGTGCCATTCAATATGAAGCATTATATGCCCGGTTATTGCCGTCACCGGCAAA
>CAZIPP010000005.1:29840-35300 GCA_964541215.1 uncultured Oscillospiraceae bacterium | reverse complement strand
CCTTGTTTTTATTCCCTGGTCATATGCTCAGACGCTGCTTTTGCCATGAGCTTTTTGGTACCTTTTTCTTCAAAAGCTATTTCCAGCAAAGCATCTCCGCCCATGGCGGTAACGGATGTTATCATGCCCCTGCCAAAGGCCTTGTGATTTACCACATCACCCTTTGCATAGCTCGGTGTGGCAGCAGACTTTGAGACGCCGTAGGAACTGCCGCTTTTTTTGCCCACACTTTTTGCAAAGCTGCCATAGGAAGAAGAGGAACCGTAAGATGAGCCGTAGGAGGAACCGTAGGAACGTCCATTGCCGCTGCCGGATGAAGAACGGGTGGAAACAAAGTTGCCGTCGTCATCCCAGCTCCAGCTGGTCTGGCGCTGCTTTTGTTCGGGTTCCTTGCGATCAACGAATTCTGACGGTATTTCGTCTATGAACCTTGAAGCGCGGTTATAGCTTGTGTGACCAAACAGCATACGGTGCTTTGCGTGAAGAATATACAGCTCTTTCATGGCGCGGGTCAACGCAACGTAGCACAGTCGGCGTTCTTCTTCAAGCTCACTGTTGTCGCCCATGACTCGGGTACCGGGGAAGATCCCTTCCTCAACGCCTACAACAAAAACGGTGGGGAATTCCAACCCCTTTGCGCTGTGCATCGTCATCATAACAACGCAGTCGGCACCTTCCTCCAGTGAGTCAAGATCGGTATAAAGGGCTATTTCTTCAAGGAATCCGCTGAGACTGGGTTCTTCCGCGTTGGAAAGATAGGTCAGTATGGATGTTCGTAACTCTCGGATGTTCTCCAGCCTGTTGCGGCTTTCTTCATCACCCTTGGCTTCCAGCATGGCAGTATAGCCGGTTTTGAGCATCAGCTCGTCATAGAATTCCGGCAGTGACATGGTTTTAAGGTTCATGGAAAGCTGCTCAATGAGCATAACAAAGTTCAGCAGCTTATCTGCACTTTTTTTAAGCTCTGGGTAGGAGAAGGGGTCGCACATAACGGTGTAGAGCGATACGTTTTTCTCCTGAGCCAGCTGAGCCACCAGCTCCATGGTGCGGTTTCCGATGCCTCTTGCCGGAGTGTTGACTATGCGGCTTAACCGAAGGTCATCGAATCTGTTGTTGATAAGGCACATGTATGCCAGCATATCCTTGACTTCGGCACGGTCAAAGAACTTGGTGCCGCCGATGACCTTGTAGGGAATGGAGTTGCGTTTGAAGGCGTATTCAAGGGCGTTGGACTGGGCGTTCATACGGTAGAGTATGGCGTAGTCTGAAAGACTGCGCCCTGTGGCTGCGCCTTCCAGTATCTTTGTTGCCACGTAACCGGCTTCTTCAGTCTCGGATTCTGCTTCAAAAACAGTCACAGGGTCGCCTTCGGAGTTGGCAGTCCACAGGACTTTTCCTTTTCGCCCCGTATTGTTGCGGATGACTCCGTTGGCAGCGCCCAAAATTGCTTTGGTGCTGCGATAGTTTTGCTCAAGACGGATGACTCTGGCATCCCTGTACTGGTTTTCAAAGTTCAGAATGTTTTCGATAGTTGCGCCGCGGAAGCGGTAAATACTCTGGTCATCGTCGCCTACAACGCAAATGTTTTCGTAGCCGCCTGCCAGCAGCGAAGCCAGAAGATACTGGAGATTGTTGGTATCCTGATATTCGTCGATCAGCACATAACGGAATTTTCTCTGGTAGTATTCACGAACGTCATCAAACTGCTGCAGCAGCTGGACGGTGTAGAGGATAATGTCGTCAAAGTCCAGCGCATTGGCGGTTTTCATGCGATTGACGTATTCCGCATAGGCTTTGCCCATTTTCTCAAGGCGCAGCTCCCCGGCTTCTTTGGCGTCCTTTGTGAATTCACCGGGAGTCTGCATCTTGTCTTTTGCCCGGCTTATGTAGTTCAGAACTGTCTTGGGCGGGAAAGTCTTATCGTCCATGCCCAGGTCTTTGAGGATCTGCTTCATAAGGCGCTCACTGTCAGAGCTGTCGTAAATAGTGAAGCTGCGGTCAAATCCGAGGCGTTCTATCTCTTTTCGCAGGATACGGCAGCAGGCGGAGTGAAAGGTCATTGCCCATACTCCGGAAGCATCGCCGCCAAGGACACGTTCCAATCGGTCTTTCAGCTCGTTGGCTGCCTTGTTGGTAAAGGTTATGGCGATTATCTGCCACGGTGCTGCGGGTTCATTGGCGCAGAGACTG
The DNA here is from genome assembly GCA_964541215.1 of uncultured Oscillospiraceae bacterium. Lineage (GTDB taxonomy): Bacteria > Bacillota > Clostridia > Oscillospirales > Oscillospiraceae > SIG469. The sequence goes on along the minus strand of CAZIPP010000005.1, from coordinate 33,110 downwards.
AGCATACGGTCATAATCCTTGCCTGCCGGGTCTTTCGCGAAGTCCTCAAGGAATAAGGTATCCTCATCGGTTGCCCAGGAAGGAACATCATCGGTGTCGCTTCCGCTGCCGTATTTTATCAGGTTGGCGATACGGTTTATCAGTACAGTGGTCTTGCCGCTGCCTGCGCCTGCCAACAGCAGAAGGGGACCATCGGTACACATGACGGCCGCACGCTGTTCCGGGTTCAGATGCATAAATTCATTTTCGATAACAGCCCGTCTGGCTGCAATAAAAGCTTTTTCATTCATAGGTAGTCCATCCGATTAAAATAAGTACGAACATTATAAATGATAGCGCCATTGATTTCAAGAAATGTCAAATAAGATTTGAGATTCAGAGCAAAATATAGAAAAACGGGAGGAACGACTATGAACGATTTTGAAAACACTGAAGGTCAGCTTGAGCAGCAGCGCCAGCAAATGGAAGATCTTGGTGCTACCATTACAAAAAACTCCAGAGGCACCATTCAGACAATAACCATAATCGGGCAGATAGAAGGACATCAGGTTCTGCCGCCCCAGTCCAAGACCACCAAGTATGAGCATATACTGCCCATGCTGGCAGATGTGGAGCAGAATGAGGAGATAGACGGCGTGTTGATACTGCTCAACACCGTGGGCGGAGATATAGAAGCGGGGCTTGCCATTGCCGAGCTCATATCCGGCATGAAAAAGCCAACCGTATCCCTTGTTTTGGGTGGAGGACATTCCATCGGCGTGCCGCTGGCGGTTTCAGCAAAGGTGTCTATGATTGTGCCGTCGGCAGCCATGACTATTCATCCTGTTCGTACTACCGGAATGGTAATAGCTGCGCCGCAGACCTATAATTATTTCGCCAAGCTTCAGGACAGGATAGTTGATTTTGTATGCAGAAATTCCCGGCTGAGCAAAGACAAATTTATGGAGCTGATGCTGGCAAAATCCGATATGGCAAACGACCTTGGCAGCGTTATCTATGGAGAAGAAGCAGTGTCCATTGGACTTATCAAAAAGCTGGGCAGTCTTTCGGACGCCATGGAGTGTCTGTATAAAATGATCGGAAAACAATAGACAAGGTATTCCGCAAGGTGCGTTTGTGTGGCGGAAATCAAGGGAAAAGAACGTGGGCGGCAAACTGCCGCCCCGATCATAGGGAGGGAAAAACAGGCTGCTGAGCGCAATTTATTAAGAATATTCAGAGAAACACCAAAACTACAAAAAATTGTGGAAATATCATCCGGATTATGTTAATATAATTTAATAGGGACATCCCAGATAATTTTAAATCCCGGAGGATACATATATGTCTTTGATAGCCTCGATCTTTCTTGGCTTTATCCAGGGTGTAGCGGAGTTTTTGCCCATATCCAGCTCCGGACACCTGTCTATCTTTCAGAATTTTATGGGTCTTGCAGACGTTGAGCACGACCATATGTTTTTCGATGTGCTGCTTCATCTCGGTACTCTTGTTGCCGTTGTTGCGGCATACTGGTCTGATGTTGTAGAGATCGTTAAAGAGTTCTTTGCCATGATTCGTGGCTTTTCCGGCAAGGGAGAAAGCCTTAACGGTCCCGTACCTCCGGCTCGGAGAATGATACTGCTTATCATTGTTGGAACCCTGCCGCTTCTCGTTGTGCTGCCCATTAAGGATAAGGTAGAAATGCTTTATTCAAACACTATCTTTATTGGCTGTGCGCTTATATTCAATGGTCTTGTGCTGTGGCTTTCCGACAGAATGAACCGCGGTGGAAAAACGGAGAAAAATGCCACACTGCTGGATGCTCTTGTTGTGGGCTGCTTTCAGGCAGTGGCCGTGGTACCCGGTCTGTCCCGTTCAGGCAGCACCATCACCGGTGGACTGCTTAGAGGCTTCAACAGAGAGTTTGCCGTGAAGTTTTCCTTTATGCTTTCTCTGCCCGCTGTACTGGGGGCAAACATACTCAGCCTTGCCGATGTTATTTCTGAAGGCAGTATAGACATATCGCTACTTCCCATCTATCTTGCAGGAGTTGTGTCGGCAATGGTATTTGGCTATCTGTCCATCCGGCTGCTGAAGTTTATTGCAGGCAAAGGCAGCTTTGGCGGATTCTCTTATTATTGCTGGGTGGTTGGTGTTGCTACACTGATACTGTCTGCTATTTCCTGATACAATGAATAATTAACACTACACAAAGGAGGAGTCATGATGGCGAGCAGCGGAAAAAAATCGTCCGGAACAAAAAAGAAAAGTTCTTCCGCTAAGACCTCCACGAAAAAGACCGGCTCAAAGTCCGGTAAGGTTACCGTTGACACATCACCTGTCCGAAGAGAGGTGGGCGGTATAGCCTGCTTCTGCCTGGCGTTTTTTGCGCTGCTGGGCTGCTTTGATGTAAAGGCTCTGTTTATCGATCTGTTTTGCGGAGGTGTGAAAGGGCTTATCGGATGGGGCTTTTTCGCCCTTGTGCCGGCGCTCATTCTGGCAGGTTTCATACTGGTTACTCATGGAGGAAGACCCGTTAAGCTTCGGGTATGGTGCGCCATGCTGCTGCCGCTCATTATCGGATGCATTACCCATCTTTTCGGATGTGACACGGTGTTTTCCGGCGGGTTCAAAACCGTTATCGAACTGTTTGAGACCGGCAGAGACCTTGAAAGCGGCGGTCTTATAAGCGGACTTATTGCCATCCTTTTTAAAACAGTGTTCAGCAATATCGGCTCTGCCGTGCTGTTTATTGCCGCTGCTGTTGGATTGCTGATACTGGCGCTGAACATGACCATCAGCTCTATTTTCAGGGCAATTAAGGATAGACCCCGTATCGAATACGAAGAACCTGAAGATGAAAAGCCTGATACAGCTGCGGTGCTGGTGGAGAAAGCTGTAACAATGAAAGCCGCTGCCATGGAGAAAAAGGCTGAGAAAAAGAAGGCTGTTATTGATATTCCTGTGGATGAAGGTCCTCTGGTACAAAAACAGGAGGAGAAGGCTTCCCGCCCGAAACCGGAAAAAAGTTCCCTTTTCAACGATCAGCCCAATGTAAAAACTCCCGATACTCTGATGGTCGAAAGATTGCCCGCGGTAACGCCGGATTCAGAGCAGCTCCGGATACCCGACCCGGAAAACAAACCGGTCAGAGAATACCGAAGCGTAAGGGATCAGAAAAACGAGACAGCGTATCAGCCCGATATTATCGCTTCAAAGGACAAGCAGGAAGTCGTTCCGCCTGCGCCTGTGGAGAAGCCTGTTAAAGTGCCGCAGCCTGAACCGGAAAAG
>CAZIPP010000005.1:0-29740 GCA_964541215.1 uncultured Oscillospiraceae bacterium | reverse complement strand
GAAAAAATCAAGAAGGCCGATGTTGAGCAGGCCACTGCCGAGGTTGAAAAAGAGATCGGTGCGTCTGCTTCCGAAACTGTTCAGTACCACTATCCGCCCCTTGAACTGCTGGAGACAGGAGACGGTTCCACTGTGGACGGCACTGACGAGATGCGCCTTAACAGCTCGCGTCTTGCGGATACTTTGCGCAGCTTTGGCATAGACGCAAAGATAGTTAATGTCACCCGTGGGCCCGCAGTGACCAGATATGAGCTGGAAATAGGCGAAGGTGTACGACTGAACAAGATAACGAACCTTGCTGACGATATCGCTTTGAAGCTTGGCGCGGCAGGTGTGCGCATTGCCGCCATTCCTGACCGTATATCTGTGGTTGGCATCGAAGTACCCAACAAGGTGCTCAGCACTGTTTATCTGAGGGATGTTATCGGTTCCAAAGAATTCCAGAGCAACAAATCAGCCGTGGCCTTTGCCCTTGGCATGGATATCGGCGGCAACCATATAGTTGCCGACATTGCAAAAATGCCTCACCTGCTGGTGGCGGGTGCTACCGGCTATGGTAAATCGGTATGTATCAACTCCATCATTACCAGCCTGCTTTATAAGTCGAGTCCTGAAGACCTGCGGCTTATAATGGTCGATCCCAAAATGGTCGAGCTGGTGGTCTATAATGGGCTTCCTCATTTGCTGATACCTGTTGTGACCGATCCCAAAAAGGCTGCCGGCGCTCTCCAGTGGGCAGTTACGGAAATGATGCGTCGTTATGCTCTGCTGGCTGAGCTGGGCGTAAGAAACCTTGCAGGCTACAACAAGGCCATTGAAAATGACGAGACCAGAGAAAAGCTGCCCAATATCGTTATCATCATTGATGAGCTGGCTGACCTGATGATGGTAGCAGCCAAAGAGGTGGAAGACAGCATTTGCCGCATCACTCAGATGGCGCGTGCTGCCGGTATGCACCTTATCATCGCAACACAAAGACCGTCTGCCGATGTTATCACGGGCGTTATGAAAGCAAACATCCCTTCCAGAATCGCTTTCTATGTGGATTCTGCCATGAACTCCAGGATAATTCTGGACTCTTCCGGTGCCGAAAAGCTGGTAGGCAAAGGCGATATGCTGTTCAAGTACGCGGGCGGTAAACCTCAGCGTATTCAGGGCTGCTTCATAACTGACGGTGAAATTGAAAATGTGGTCAATTATATCAAAAAGAGCAGCACCGCGTCCTACTCCGACGAGATAATGGAACACATAGAAAAAAATGCAGAGAATACCGGAAACAGCGGAAGTGGTCATTCATCCGGAGCATCTTCGAATCATGTGGAAGAACCAAAGTCTGATGATGACGAGCTTCTGCCCGCTGCAGTGGATGTTATTCTTGATACCGGACAGGCTTCCGTGTCCATGCTTCAGCGCAGGCTGAAGCTGGGTTATGCCAGAGCTGCCCGAATAGTAGATGCCATGGAGGAAAAGGGTATAGTCGGTCCCTTTGAAGGCTCCAAGCCTCGTCAAATACTGATAACGAAAGAACAGTGGCAGCAAATGCAGATGGGCGCGCCCCTTGTGCAGGCTGATGACGAAGACTTTGACGAGCCAATGGACAGCGATGAAGAAGAAGCTCCGTTCTGATGTTCAGCATAAGCAGTCATCCCAACCGCAAGCATAGCGAACGGTTGGAGTGACTGCTTTTTTATGCAGTGCCAAAATGAAACTTAAGCTGCTAAATTATGCAAATTTTCTATATTACGGCAATATATGCTTGAAAAAATGAAGGATTGCAAGTATAATTCTATCATTAGACTTGGCAGATAACCTTGAATAAGAAAGGAAGAATATACAATGAAGCAGCCTTCAAAAATTGCAAGCAACGTGGTTGCGTCCACAACTCTGGCTATCGATACTCTATCCAAGCAGATGAAAGCTGATGGTATTGATGTTGTTGGTTTTGGCGCGGGAGAACCCGACTTTCATACTCCCGACAATATAAAGGCCGCAGGTATCAAGGCCATTGAGAATAATTTGACCACCTACACTCCTGCTACCGGTACTGTGGAACTGAAAGAAGCTATCATCAAGCGTGTTAAGGAAGACTACGATCTGGATTACAAGACTTCTCAGGTAGTCGTTGCTTCCGGTGCGAAGCACAATGTTTTCATCGCTATCAGTGTCCTTTGTGACCATGGAGATGAGGTCATCCTGCCTGCTCCCTATTGGGTAAGCTATATCGAAATGATCAAAATGGCAGGCGGTGTTCCCGTTGTCCTGAAAGCTGACGAGGATGCCGGCTTCAAGATCACTGCCCAGCAGCTGGAAGCAGCCATAACCGACAAGACCAAATGTATGGTTCTGAACAATCCCTCCAACCCCACCGGTATGGTATACAGCAGGGAAGAACTGCAGGCCATTGCCGATGTGTGTGTAAAGCACGGTATTTACGTTATCTCTGACGAGATTTACAGCTGCCTGCTGTATGATGGACTGGAGTTCACCAGCTTTGCTTCCCTTGGTGAAGAGGTAAAGGATCTGACGATCCTTATCAATGGCGCTTCCAAGGCATATGCCATGACCGGATGGCGTATCGGTTACGCGCTTGCCAACGAGAAAATATCCAAGCTGATGGCAAACTACCTCAGCCATTCCACCGGTGCTCCCGCTACTTTTGCTCAGAAGGGTGCCGTTGAAGCTTTTGCCGGTTCTCAGGAGTCCCGTGAGATCATGCGTCAGGCTTTTGAGGAAAGAAGAAACTATATCGTTGAAAGAATGAATTCCATTGAAGGCGTAAGCTGCATCAAGCCTCAGGGTGCGTTCTATGTTATGATGAACATTAAGCAGCTTATCGGTAAAGAGCTTCATGGTGTTATGATCAACGATGCTGACGATTTTGCAAATCTGTTCCTTAAAGAAGGCCTGGTAGCCACCGTTCCCGGTTCCGGCTTCGGCGCTCCCGAGTATTGCCGCTGGTCCTATGCCACCAGCATGGAAAACATCAAGGAAGGTCTCGACAGACTGGAAGCTTTTCTTGCAAAGTAATCAATGACAAAAATTAAGGACGCTGTGAAAACAGCGTCCTGTTTTATTGCGCATAAACTGTCAGTTTGGTAATGTTATGGATTTCTAAGTATACTGCCTGACCGCATCCGGTCGTACCTACGGAATAAATGTTTTTTCTCTGATTTTGAAGTTGGCAACAGCATAATGAGAGCCTCATTAATTGACATACATCGATTTATACCATATAATGATCAAGTTATGCATAAACCCTTGCAATAAGGAGGAAATAATGAAAAAAAGTGTTTTATCTATCGTTATTATCATTGCGGTCATCGCACTGATGGCAAGCACTGCTGTCAATGGTCTGGACTTGGGATACTTTATCGTTCCCAGCCTTCAGGACGGTGTGGTACTGGGGCTTGACCTTGTGGGCGGTTCTGAAATAACCTACGATGCGGTTATCCCGGCGGGAACTTCTTCTGAGGATATTGCCACGGGCATGGAATCGGCGCAGACGATGCTTCGTCAGCGCTTGAACAACCTTGGTTACACCGAAGCCAACGTATATCTGGCAGGTGAATCCCGGGTGGTAGTTGAAATACCCAACGTGGATGATCCCGAGGAAGCCGTGCAGCAGCTGGGTACCACCGCTGTTATCGAGTTTCAGGATGCCGACGGCAATGTTCTTCTGGACGGTAATATGATACAGTCTGCCGAGGCAGCTTACGGTCCTATCGACAGTTCCGGCATGTCTGTTTACCATGTTGTGCTGACCTTCAATGAAGAAGGTCGTGAGCTGTTCAAGGAGGCGACAAAGGCTGTTGCCAACCGAGACGGAGACGACAACTATGTTGCCATCGTTATGGACGGTACAACCATCAGCTCTCCCTATGTTGACAAAACAAAGTTCAAGGATACCGGCATAGATACCGAAAGCGCTATTATCCAGATGGGCGATGGAGCTTCCATGGACGAAGTTAAATATCTGGCAGACATCATCTCTGCGGGCAAGCTGCCGTTTACCCTTGAGAATGTCAAGCTTCAGGCAGTTGGCGCAAGCCTTGGTGAGAAATCTCTTGAGTCCAGCCTTATTGCGGGTCTTATCGGACTTATAATCATTGCCATATTTATGATAGCGATCTACAGGCTGCCGGGCATCGTTTCCGTCGTCGCACTGCTGTTCTATGCGGGAATGTTTGCCATTATTCTGGCAGTTGGGCATATAAATCTGACCCTTCCCGGTATTGCGGGTATTATCCTGACTATCGGTATGGCTGTTGATGCCAACGTTATCATCTTTGAGCGTATCCGTGAAGAGCTGCGTTCCGGCAAGACCATCCGGGCAGCTATCGATGCAGGTTATAACCGTGCCTTTTCTGCTATACTCGACTCCAACATTACCACCGCAATCGCCGCCGTGGTGCTGTGGTGGCAGGGTACCGGCACCATCATGGGTTTTGCAAAGACTCTGCTTATCGGTGTCGTCATCTCCATGTTTACCATGCTGGTAATTACCCGCATCCTGCTTCGAGCCCTTGTTGATATGAAGGTCACCAACATTCGTTTGTATGGTGTAAAGGAAGTAGGGGAGAAGGCTGCCTGCGAAAAGATGATAGGAAAGTTCAGCTTTGTAAAGAATTTCCGCATCTTTGCTGTCATTTCCGTAGTGCTGGTCATCACCGGTCTTGTGGGCATTATTCTTATCCCCTTCAATGTAAACCTGTTTAACTTTGACATCGACTTCCTCGGCGGCGTTACCATGGAATATGAGCTGCATACTGAGGTTACTGCCGATGTTCAGGAGCAGATAAATGAGTTTGTCAAAGAGGTCACCGGTTCGGAAGCTTCGTCTATAACCAAAGCCGGTACTGAGGGAACTCAGGTGGTTATCAAGACTCTGGAGATCCCCACCGAACAGCGCGACGAGATATTCCGGCTGTGTGCCCAGCAGTATGGACTGACTGATGCTGACCTTATTTCCAGCAACTATGTTTCAGCCTCTGTTGGCGGCGACATCCGCAATGCCGCCATCATCGCGTCTGCGACCGCTGCGCTGCTGATCCTTATATATATTACTATCCGCTTCGAGTTCCGCTCGGGATGTGCGGCAGTTATTGCACTTATCCATGACCTGCTGGTCATGCTGAGCATGTATGTTATTCTTCAGATACCTTTCAACATGAATTTCATTGCAGCGGCGCTGACTATCCTTGGTTACTCCATCAACGCCACCATAGTTGTGTTCGACCGCATCCGTGAGAACAATCGTTCTGCCGGCGGCAAGGAGTACTTTGCGGAGGTTGTGGACAAATCCATCTGGCAGACCATGACCCGCAGTCTGTATACCACTGTTACAACGCTGTTCCCTGTGGTTATGATCTATATTATGGGTGTAAGCTCCATTCAGAACTTTGCGCTGCCGCTTATCATCGGCATCGTTGCAGGCGGATATTCTTCCATCTGTCTCTCCGGCGCCATGTGGTGCAAGTTTAAAGCCATTGGCGGCAAAAAGGAAAAAACAGCATAAGTATAAAAGAAATAACCCCCGGAAATACAAAAGTGTTTCCGGGGGTTTGCCGTTCTTAGAAGGGGGTTATGTCTCCAAGCTTTTTGCTGCCGTCCCAGCAGCCTGCGCAGACATAGTAGTCTCCGCCGCCGATGCCGGGAGCAACGTTGAGGCTGGCGCAGTGCCCCATATAGGGAGCAAGTACATTCAGCAGTACGGGGAACAGACCGCCGCATTTGTAATAAACGTGCTGGTCGGGTCTGCAAGGAGGTACTTTTACATTGGGCAGCATGGAAATATCATAGTTGTGAGGACCGTTGGTTTTGGGCTTGGTGGGGTCATCTGAAGAAAACTCCACATAAAGATCGCCGTCTTTTTCTGTGACCTCGAAACGTATGCCGCCTGCCGGATCTTCCTCGCCCATAGGAAGAGGAAGCATGGACACGTTAACGGATGGATTGGAATATGCGGCAAAATTGGGATACATGGCGCTGGCAAAGGTGGCAAGAACCCAGTGTGCTCCTGCGCCGTCCAGCCCCATGGGCTGACCATCCACAGCTTTTTCCTTTACTTTTTCTGCTATTTTTTCGGCGTGCTCCGGTGTCCATTGGATCATGGTTCGGGTCAAACCGGGAGCGATTTCGGTCTCGATGGAAGGAACTCCAAGATCTTCTGCAACAGAGTCTATACTGACTTTGATTATATCTGACATGGGGGATTCTCCTTTCTTTTTCTCTTCAATATTTCGGATACAAACATAGTAACACACAGGTATCGTCCTTTGCAATATTTATTTGTTGACGTTGACGCGGAAAGGCTTTCATTATATAATTGAAAAGAAGAAAATATTTAGAAGGAGTAATATCAAATGGATGTAAAAGTTTTGAGCGTTACTGAGATCTATGAAAACGGTCTGGTCATTGCCGAAGGCGAAAGTATTGCTGCTGCCGAAGGCAAAAAGCTGGTCATGACTGTGGGTGGCGTTGTTACCGATCCCAAACCCGGTAAGTACGATGGCAAGGTCGTTCTTGAGATAATCGACAAGATGCCTCCTGTCGGAAAAACTCAAATGCCCTCCGATATGTTTATCCGCGGAGAAAGCCCTGTAAGCATCAGTTATGATAATGAGTATCGCTGCGCTCTGGCATTGGATACTGATGAAGCCGGCAATACTGTTATTCTGGATAATATGTCTGCTGTCAGCGCTCTTGCAGGCTCTGAATATGATGCCAACGGCATAAAGGGCGGCTCGGTCACTTCCAGAATGGATTGTGTAAATGGCATATTTGTCCGTGACGGCAAGTACCGCATAGGAGATATGAAATTTGATTTCGAAGGCAACGGCGGTCATGACTTCCAGTTTTACGGCGCCTGTATCGCAGCTGCCGGCAACTCCGAAGTTGTTATCGACAATGTGGATATCAAAACAAAAGGTGTTATCGCAACATCTGTTGCCGCCGGTGAGTGTGCCACCGTTCTTATCAAAGACACTAAAATATACACCGAAGGTGTTGACAATTCCGACTATTGGCCCGGTGCCATGACTGAATCACCGTGGGTGCTTGGTCTTGATGGAACTGTCCGCTCTTCCAATGTGGTACATAAAGCAAGAGCGATATACTACAATGTAGATGGCGAATCCAATGGCTGGGGTGTTTATTCCACCGATAACACTTCTCCGGGATGCCGCCATGAGCTTATCAACTGCAAGGGTACCATCAAAAAAGAAGGACCTTATGCTTCCGGATACGGCGCATATGTTTTGTCCGCAAATAAAAGCTGCTTCCTTGGTATGGAGTTTGATGTTCCTTCCTATCCTCTTGTTTTGGCAGGCGCATCCAATGATGTCGTGGTAGGCTCCAGCAGTCTTGAGAATCTGAAAAAGTATATTGGAGAAGACAGCCTGCTGGCTAAAGAGACCAACGGTTTTGCCGATATTGAAGAAAAAAAGTCTGTGTTTAGGGCAGGCAAAAACGCTGCCATGTGGCACAGCGGCGGCAACGGATGCTTCTTTGTGCTGCCCGGTACAGAGCTGATTTCCGACAGCACAACCTTCCTTGTAAAAGGTGTATACACCGGTATGCCCGGCGGACCCAAGGGTCCCGGTGCTCATCCGCAGATACTGGTTGAAGACGCAAAGCTTGTTCCCGGTAACGGTGTAGTTCTGCATCTGATGCAGAATGACGACCCCGGCATGGGTACCTTTGGTCACGATGGTCACTGGGCTGAGTATTATGAGGTCCCGGAAGTTGTGGAAAAGGCCATGGAAGGCTTTGATGTCACCGATCCAGAAGCTGCAGGAACCACAAAAGCCTGCTTCAAGAACATGGAAGTTTACGGCAGCATTTACAACTCCCGCTGGACAGAGGGTCAGAATCTGGCTGTCAAGTTCGACGGCGCAAAGGTCACCGGCACCATTTCTTCCGGTATCCAGAGCCATGTGAACTTCAAGCCCGGTGAAAAGATCTATCCCAAGGATCGCACAGAGCTTGGCAATGTTACCGTGCAGCCCTCACCCGCTGTATGCAACGGTGTTATCGTGGATTTGGCAAACTCCACATGGAATGCTGTGGGGACAAGTTATCTGACCGGTCTTACTATCGGAGAAGGCAGCAGAATCGTCTGCGCTTCCATGACTGTAAATGGTGATGCAGTGGAACCCAAAGCAGGAACGTATAAAGGACAGATAGTTGTCGTTGGTTAAGGAACAGCATTATTTTTGAATTATAAATGCCCGAATGGAAAGTCATTCGGGCATATTTTTTTGCCTTTATCAATATACTCTGGTACAAGCACTTAGGAGGGAAACGGATGAATGACAGATATTACCGCCTGATACGCTACCTGCCGGAAAGGCTAAAGACTTCTGCGGCAGCGGCATACTCCCCGGAGCTGGAAGAACTGCGGCTTCGCTGCGGAAGACCGTTAGCTGCTGTGTACAGAGGGCGAGAGCAGCCGTTGGAAGCAATGGTTACCGCCGATGATGTTGCATATCTTGCATCAGCCGCGGCTCACGGTTCTGTATATGCGGCGGTGGACAGCCTTAAAAATGGGTACATAACAGTTGATGGAGGAAGCCGGATCGGTTTTTGCGGTACAGTGGTGCTTAAAAATGGTGAAGCAGCAAATCTTCGCAGCTTGTCATCTGCAAATATGAGACTTGCCAGGGAGGTCAAAACAGCGGCGGCTGCCGTTGAAAAGGTCTATGCGGATGGGTTTGAAAGCACGCTTATAATCGCTCCGCCGGGAATGGGGAAGACCACTTTGCTCAGAGATCTGGTAAGAAGGATATCTGACGGCGGAACAAGGGTATCGCTGGTGGACGAGAGAGGAGAGATAGCTGCCATGGAAAACGGAGCACCGGGATTTGACGTTGGCGGGAGCACGGATGTTCTCACGGGTTGTCCCAAAGCAAAGGGAATGCTGATGATGCTGAGGTCTATGAATCCCGGAGTGATAGCGGTGGATGAGATAACTGCGCCTGAGGATGTGGCAGCAGTGGAGACCTGCCGTAACTGTGGTGTGGGGATCATAGCAACAGTTCACGGACAGAGTGCAGGTGATATAAGCTCAAGACCTCTGTTTAAAAAGTTGATGGATGTGGGTGTGTTTGGACTTGTGGTCACAATTTTCGGTAAGGACAGACAGATAAGGATCGAAAGGAGATACGGCAGATGCTTAAGCTCATCGGAGCAATAATGATGATCGGAGCAACAACGGCGATCGGCATATCCAAAATGGAAGCAATGTCTGCCAGAGCGAGAACTCTTGAAGCTTTTGCAGCCGCCTTTGACAGGATAAACGCTGAGACACAATTTAATCTGACGCCTTTGCCCGAGGTGTTCTATCAATTGGCAAGGACTATGCCTCAGCCGGTGAACGAGTTTTTCGCAAAGTGTGTCGATTTGGGTGGAGATCTGACGGAAATCGCTCTTTCCACAGTGTGGAATCGGGCGCTTCGGGAGATCGGCAGCCTGAATACCGAGGACAGACGAATCATAGCTCAGGCAGGTAACGTTCTGGGACGCTTTGATACGGAAAATCAGAAACAAAGCATGGCTGCAATTATCGATGGGGTAAACAAAAGGTTGGCAGAGGCGGAAGAAAAACAAAAGAAGGAAGGAAAGACCTGCGCTACGCTGGCAGTGGCAGCGGGATTTGCTCTGGTCATAATATTTATCTGAATCAGCAGCGGGGGAAAATATGGATATTGATCTTATTTTTAAAATTGCGGCAGTGGGGATCATCGTGTCTATCCTGAATCAGGTGCTAAGCAAAACAGGAAGGGAAGAACAGGCAACAATGACAACTCTTGCCGGATTGATCGTGGTTCTGATGATAATCGTTGAAAAGATCAGCGAACTGTTTACCATGGTCAAAACCCTTTTTGGGTTCTAGCGATGGATACTGTATTCAAAGCTGCGGGGTTTGCCATCGTTGGCGCTGTGCTGGCACTTACTGTGCGCAAAAACAGCGAGAGCACGGGAATGCTGCTGGCTGCTGTTGTAACGGTAGGACTGCTGGCGACGGCTGTTTCCGCAATGGCGCCGGTAATGGCGTTCGCTTCCGACTTGCGGGAACTTACCGGGCTGTCTGATTCGGTGACTGCTCCGCTTTTCAAAACCGTTGCCATAGGGATCGTCACCCACATCGCATCTTCGGTTTGCCAGGATGCAGGAGAAGGGGCAGTGGCAAAGGCTGTGGAACTATGTGGCTCAATGCTGGCGCTGTATGCTGTAATACCGCTTATGAGCGCGGTTACAGAGCTGATTAAGGACTTATTATGAAAAAACTTATGATAATTATTGTGCTTGCTTCTGTTTTGACAGGACAGAGCCTTGCTGCTGATGTGACGGACATGCAGCAGGAAGTATTCAACATCGATCAGCTGGAAGATGCCATGCCGAAGGAGGCAGAGGAGATTCTCGGAGATATGGACATAAGCTCAGCGGAGCTTGATGAAGGTCTGCAAAGCATTTTCAGCAAGGCTGTTGGAGAGTTTTCCGGCATATTGGGGCAGGCGCTCAAAAAAACAGGCATCTTGCTGTCGATAGTAATGTTGAGCGGACTTGTGGGAACTGTCAGAGAGACGGAACTGGGCAGCTTCCCGCCCATATACATGTCGCTGGCGTCTGCGCTGGCAATTACCGCTGCGTCTGTGGGAAGCGTGGATTCCTTTGTGGGATTGGGAACAGAAACCATTGAAAAAATGATGGTGTTTTCCAAGTCGCTGCTGCCTGCGATGGCTGCGGCTGTGACTGCATCGGGCAGGGGGCTTGGAGCGTCATCCATGTATATGGCGGCAACCTTGTTCTGCGATCTGTTCATAACCCTTACGGATAAACTCATAACTCCGCTGGTGTATATGTACATCGCTGCCACTGCTGCGGAGTCAGCTGTAGGCGGCGGCATGGCGGGCAGGATAGCAGCACTTTTCAAGTGGGCGGCAGTTACACTGCTGAAAGCGGTTTTGCTTTGCTTTACTGCGTATCTTTCCATCAGCGGGATCGTCAGCGGCAGTGCGGACGCGGTGGCAGTCAAGGCGGCAAAGGTGGCGCTGTCGGGAGCAGTACCGGTGGTGGGATCGATCATTTCCGATGCGTCGGAAACGGTTTTGCTATCTGCTTCCGTTCTGAAAAACGGCATCGGAATATTTGGGATGCTGTGCGTTCTGGCAGTGTGCGCCATACCCTTTTTGAATCTTGGCGTACACTATCTGGCTTACAAGGTGTGCGGAGCTTTCAGCGCAGCCATAGGAGGTGGGACAGAAACAAAGCTTATTGATGCCATCGGGTCGGCTTTGGGTATAGTGCTTGCCATGACAGCAGTTTGCGCATTGCTGCTTTTGGTTTCCTGTGTGGCAGCTATGAAGGCGGTGAGCGGATGAGACAATGGATGATCGGGATTTTTGCAGCTGCGCTGCTTAGTGCGGTAGCGCTGGCTATTACGCCCAAGAACAAAAAGGCGGTTGCGCTGGCAGGCGGACTTATTATGATCCTTGCCGCCGTCAAACCGCTGGCAGAGCTTACATATCAGGATATTGCAATGCAGATATCCAGGTATCAGATAAAGGCCGATGAACTCAGAACAGGTATCGATGTGGGGAACGCAGAGATCATGGCTCTTATCATACAGGAGCAAACAGAAGCATATATATTGGACAAAGCGGCTGAGCTTGGCCTTGAGATCGAGGTCGAGGTTACTACGCTGGAGGCTTCCGACGGCTGGCCATATCCGGTAAAGACGAGAATATCAGGTCAGCTCAGCGAAAGCGATATACAGCGGCTCAGCAGGATCATCAGTGATGAGCTTGCCATTGAGCCCGACAGACAGGAGTGGTCTTGAATGTGAATGATATGAAGGAAAAAATGAACAAGGCGCTTGAGTTTTTGGAAAAATACAAATTTGCTCTGATAATACTGGCAATTGGGTTGGTACTGCTGAGTTTTCCGTCAGAAAACAGGAACGATGATACAGCTGTTGCTGTTACAAAGCAGGAAGAACAGCCGGATGATGAGCTGGAAACAAAGCTGCAAACGGCGCTGCAGCAGATAGACGGAGCGGGCAGGGTGGAGGTGATACTGACAGTAAAGGAAAGTCATCAAAAGATACTTGCCAGTGATGAAACGGAAACCGAATCAAAAACTGTTACAGTCCAAAGCAGTGATGGGACAGAAACGGTCACGGTAAAAAGCCTTTATCCGGTATATCGCGGAGCGCTGATAGTTTGTGACGGAGCCGAAGATCCAAAGGTGAAGCTGGATATCGTGACAGCAGTTTCGGCTCTTACCGGACTTGGCAGCGACAAAATAACAGTAGTCAAAATGAAAACAACATAAACTGGAGGTAAGCAAATGAAATCATGGAAAAGAAACGCGGTGGTGGCAACGGTACTGCTTTTTGTCTGCGTGGGTATCTATCTCAACTGGTCGTACAACAGCGAAGAAACTCCCGTGCTGACGGATACTCTGGACGCGGAAACGGTGCTGGGAGAAGCAACGCTGGTCATCAACGATGGAACGGAAGACTATCTGCTGACTGCGGCAGAAGAGGCTTTGGAGATCGACTCTGATGTGGCCGATTACTTTGCCAGTGTTCGTTTGTCCCGTCAGGAAGCTAGAGACAGCGCCATCGAAATGCTCCAGGAAGCTGCCGCATATACAGAGGATCCTCTGGAGGATACCATGTCATCCGCAGCTGCCAACCTTGAAGCCATGGTCAGAACTGCCCTTGACGAAGCACAGATAGAAAGCCTCGTTATATCCAAAGGATACGCTGATTGCGTGGCGTTTTGCACCGATGAAGGCATATCACTGGCAGTGGCTTCACCTGAGAATGGACTTACCGAACAGGATGTGGCTAAGCTGACAGATATCGTTACTGCTGAAACAGAATACACCCCAACCATGCTCAAGATAATCGAAGTGGGTGGATAAAGAAAAAAGACCGTTACGATGATCGTAACGGTCTTAAACTAATTTTATCAGCTGGGTCCGCCACCGCCGCTGTTGGAGGACCAGGATTTTGTACCGGTATACTCACTGGTTGAATAGATGAATTCGTTGGTCAGGAAACGATAAGCGGCATCGGTCTTTTCAAGGGAGAAACGACCGAAAATGACATCGGAATCACCGCCCTGAGTTTTTATGTAAGAGATAGAGAGAGTTCCATCAGGCGCAACGTAACCGTTATTAAGGGTGACTTTGCTTACACCGGAGTCTT
The DNA here is from genome assembly GCA_964541215.1 of uncultured Oscillospiraceae bacterium. Taxonomy (GTDB): domain Bacteria; phylum Bacillota; class Clostridia; order Oscillospirales; family Oscillospiraceae; genus SIG469. The sequence goes on along the minus strand of CAZIPP010000005.1, from coordinate 16,524 downwards.
CTGTGGAGAAGTACCATGCATCATATTCTGCAACGTATACAAACTCGTCAAAGTCGGTTTCAAGCTGATCTACAGTAAGTCCGGTATATGCTTTCAGGAAGTTGTCTGCCTGAGTGGTGGTAACTTTGGTGATATAGCAATCCTCATCGGAAGCAACACCGGCAGATTCAAGTGCCTGACGTTCTTCATCGGAAAGCTCGCTTGCACTGATTTTGCTTAAGTCTCCGGATATGACACCTTCACGGAACAGATCATCGGGGTCGATGGATTCGGGTGCGCTATATTCGGTGAGCACGAAAACATCAGCGCCGCCTTCGCTGAACAAATCGCTTATGGTTTCAAGGTCTGCTTTTTCAATGGCGTCATAGGGAACGTTGGTTGCAGTGGCTGCAGATTCCTGCTGAGACTGACCCATACTGCCGGCAGAAGGCATCTGCATCTGGGGCTGGCGGACCTGAGTATCACTGGAAGCCTGATATACAACATCGGCAGAAACTTCGGATTCCGGGGATTCGGTTTCTTCGGGAGTCTCGCTATCGCCGCAGCCGGTAAGCAGCAGAGTTAAAGCAAAAGTCAATGCAAAAACAGAGCGCAGTTTTTTTGAATTATATTTCAAAATGGTCAATGTTGTTCGTCCTTTCGTCAATGTGTTATGCTAAATGATATTCAAGCAAACTACAATATCTATTTTACACGTATTGCCTGTAAAATCAACAAGAAAAATTCAAATGTTGCAATTTTGCCATAAAAACTAACTGAGATATTGCAGAATTTAAGGTGGTAATAATAGCTTGCTGCCAAAAATGTATTGTTTTTTTGGCACGTTGTGGTACAATAGACGAGTAAATATGAATCAAAGGAGGTCGCCGTCAATGAGCGAAAACAAAGATTATTTGACCAAAATTGAAGACAGCGGCAGCATAAACATATCCGAAGAAGTAGTGGCATCCATTGCTTCCATAGCACTGGGCGAGGTAGAAGGCGTTGCAGGACTGGCTGCCGGTATGGGTACTGAGCTGGCAGAAAAGTTTGGACGCAAGAGCACTTCCAAGGGCGTCAAGCTGACAATCGATGACGAAGAGATCCGGATCGACTGCTTTATTATGGTCAAGTACGGTCATGCCATTCAGGATGTTGCTGCTTCCGTTCAGGAGTCCGTTGCCAATGCAGTTGAGTCTATGACCGGTCTGAAAGTCACTGTGGTAAACGTTTCTGTGGTCGGTATAGCATTCGACAAATAAAATAATGTAAACTTTATTTTAAATAAGCCCCCAATATTCATTTTGGGGGTTTATTTTTTTCGTGATTTTGTATATAATCAAGGTGTATGCATTAAAAATATGCAATCTTATACATTGTTTGTGAGGAGAAAAATTATGACACGATCCGCCGCAAGAGAGATCGCAGTACATTTTTCATATGAATCAGCTTTTTCCGGCAGCACAGCTGATGAACTGCTGGCTCAGAGACTGGATGGAGATTACTATCCGTCTCTTTCCGGTGAGGCTGACGTATATCTTGAAAAACCCGATAAAAAACAGAGGCAATACATAATCCGCCTTGTAAAGGGAGTGTGTGAGCACGCCGCAGAGCTGGACGGATATATTGCCAAATATTCCATTGGCTGGGATTTCAGCCGTATTTCTGCTGTGTCCTGCGCCATTATGCGCGTAGCAATGTACGAAGTTCTGTATATGGACGATATTCCCAACGGCGTTGCTATCAGTGAAGCGGTGGAAATAACAAGAAAGTATGAAAACGAAGATACTGTTTCTTTTGTCAACGGTATCCTCGGGACCTTCGTTCGGAGCGAGATCCAGTGACAGCTGTTGGCTTTGATACCAGCAACTATACCACTTCTGTGGCAGCTTATGATGGCAGCACCATTATAAGTCAGGCAAAATTGCTGGATGTACCGGAAGGCGCTTTAGGGCTCAGGCAGAGTGACGCGCTTTTCATGCATGTCAAAAGGCTTCCGGAGCTCGCATCCGCGCTTGCTGAAAGCATGAGCGGAAAGATAGATGTGGTTGGGGCAAGCTCAAGACCGAGAGAGGTGGAAGGCTCCTATATGCCCTGCTTTCTTGCGGGGCTTTCTCAGGCAAAGGTGTTGGCTGAACTTTTGCAGGTTCCTGTGTTTGAGTTTTCCCACCAGCAGGGGCATATTGCGGCGGTGGCTTATTCCACCGGAAACGAAAGCCTGCTGCAAAAACCGCTGCTTGCATGGCATCTTTCAGGAGGAACGACCGAGCTGCTGCTGGTGCAGCCTGAAAACAGCGGGTTTGTATGCAGGATGATAGGCGGCACGTCAGATATTTCTGCGGGTCAGCTTATCGACAGAACCGGTAAACTGCTTGGTTTGAATTTTCCGGCAGGAAAGGCACTGGATGCCATAGCTGTGGATGTTAAGGAATTCAGAGTGAAACTGAATGGACTGAGTTTTTCCCTTTCGGGTGTGGAAAACAAGGTAATGCAGATGAAAGCCTCCGGCTCTCCTCAAGAGGAGATCGCCGGTTTTACGCTTTCCACCATAGTGTCTGCGGTCAGGAGAACCACCGAAGCGGCATTTAAGGAATACGGTCAGCTTCCGGTAATGTTTACCGGAGGAGTTGCTTCCAACTCCATGCTCAGAAGGATGATACCCTACGGCATATTTGCTGAGCCGCGTTTTTCCACCGATAACGCTTTTGGCGTGGCGGCGCTGACATTTGCTGCTTACCAAAATGGAGATAAAAATGACTGAAGAAGTTTTCAGCGTATCTGAAATAAATGAATATATAAAATCCATGCTGGATGCAGACAACCTTCTTTCGCAGGTATATGTTCGGGGAGAACTGTCAAACTATAAGCTGTATCCGTCCGGTCATCATTACTTTACCATGAAAGATGAAAACGGAGCCATCCGCTGTGTAATGTTCAAAAGCGCAGCGTATAAGCTTAGATTCAGACCGGAAAATGGCATGAAGGTAATTGCCGGCGGCAGGATCTCGGTGTTTCCCCGAGATGGGCAGTATCAGCTATATTGCACGTCTCTCACTGCTGATGGTGTGGGTGACCTTCATATAGCATTTGAGCAGCTCAAGGAAAAGCTGTATAAGGAAGGGCTGTTCGATCCGGCTCACAAAAAACCTATTCCAAGGTATCCCCGGACGATAGCTATTATCACATCCTCTGCCGGTGCTGCTGTCCATGATATGCTGCGCATTTTGGGCAAACGGTATCCGTTGGCAAAGGCTGTCATCCTGCCTGTACGTGTTCAGGGCGTTGAAGCTCCGCCGGAGATCGTGGGAGCTATCAGATATTGCAACAGACATAATATAGCAGATCTTATTATAACAGGCAGAGGCGGCGGATCCATTGAGGATCTTTGGGCGTTTAATGATGAAAGAGTTGCGCGAGCGATTTTTGATTCTGAAATACCTGTTATTTCCGCAGTTGGACACGAACCTGATGTTACCATTTCCGATTATGTGGCTGATCTTCGTGCGGCCACACCGTCCAATGCGGCAGAGCTGGCTGTTCCCGATATGGCGGATCTGAGGATCAGACTGTCGGAGGCGGAAAGCGCCATGACAAGAGCTGTTCAGAAAAAAACTCAGCTCAGCCGTGAACGGCTGAACGCTCTTGCGCAGACCAGAGCGCTGCAGGATCCCGGCAACTACATTGCCGACAAAAGGATGCTGCTGGACTTTACTCATAACAGGCTGTCTGCCTCGTCAAGGCAGTTGATGGAAAACAAAAAACGTGAATTTGTACGTCTTACAGCGACGCTGGACGCACTTAGCCCCCTGAAAGTTCTGGGCAGAGGATACTCCATCGCAAAGACAGCCTCCGGAACCATATTGAAAAAGACTACTGATGCCGATATTGGCGAAAAGATAGAAATAGACCTGACTGACGGACAGCTTGTATGTACCGTGGATGAAAGGAAAATCAGCGATGAGCAATAAAGGACCTACCTTTGAAGACGCCGTAAAAAGACTTGATGAAATAGTTAAGCTGTTGGAGAAAGGCGACGCCCCTCTGGACAGCTCTCTTACACTTTTTGAAGAAGGCACAGCTCTTGTGAAAATGTGCAGCAAAATGCTGGACGACGCAGAGCTGAAAGTGGTACGCCTGATGAAGGGCAGCGACGGTGAACCTGTTGAACTGCCTTTTGAGGAAAGCGCACAATGACAGTAACGGAAAAACTGGCGGAATACTCTGCCATGACAGAAAAGGCAATGGCGGAATTTCTTCCCGCAGCGAACATTCCGCAGGGAAAGATATCCGAGGCTATGGCATACAGCGTAAATGCCGGAGGAAAGAGGCTTCGCCCCGGTTTGACTTTGGAATTCTGCCGCATTTGCGGAGGACATCCTGAAGACGCTCTGGCATTTGCCTGCGCGGTGGAAATGGTACACACCTATTCGCTTATCCACGACGACCTGCCGTGTATGGATGATGACGATTTCCGCCGTGGAAAACCCACCAATCACAAGGTGTATGGTGAAGCTATGGCGACTCTTGCCGGAGATGCTTTGCTGACGCTTGCTTTTGAGACTTTGACAAAAGCAGAGCTTGACTCCGAGACCATAGTGAACGCTGTCGTTGAACTGTCTCGTGCTGCCGGAGTTGGAGGTATGCTGGGTGGCCAGGTGCTGGATCTTGAAGGTGAGTCAAGAGCTTATACAGAGCAGGAGATAAAGCTGACACACAACCTGAAAACAGGTGCGCTGTTTGCTGCTTCCTGCAAACTGGGCTGCCTTGCTGCCGGTGCGTCCCGCCGCCAGATGAATGCTGCCGAGGCTTTTGCCAAGTCTATGGGCTATGCGTTCCAGCTAAGAGACGATGTGCTCGATGTTATTGGAGACGAGGCTGAGCTGGGCAAGGCTACCGGGCACGATGAAAACAAGCAGACCATCATATCTGTAAAAGGTATGGAATATTGCGAACAGCTTATTATAGAGTACAGTGAAAAAGCGAAAACTGCCCTTGAAGAAGGAGACTTTAATGATATCAGCTTTTTGCGGGAACTTACCGATTGGCTGACATCCAGGAAGATTTGATTTAATGTATTATGTAAACCAACTCTTTTCAAACAGAACTGTCATTGCCTGCCTGACCGCATGGTTTTTGGCACAGACGTTAAAAATAATCATCGAATTGATTTTATATAAAAAGCTTGATCTGCACCGCATAATGGGAAGTGGTGGTATGCCGTCTTCCCATTCGTCGCTGGTATGCTGTATGGCGGTTTCGGTAGGAAAGTATGCCGGGCTGGACAGCACCATATTTGCTGTTGCGATGGTGACTGCTTTTATTGTAATGTATGATGCTCTGAATGTGCGCCGTGCTGCGGGTGAGCAGGCGAAGGTGCTCAATTATATGATGCTGAACTGGAAAGATATGAAACCCGAGATGTTCGGCAAGGAGCTTAAAGAATTGCTTGGTCACACACCTATACAGGTGTTCGTTGGCGGAGTAATGGGTATCGCCATAGGAATCTTGATTTAAAGGATAACCAGTAATGGGTATATTGGAAAAGCTGACAGGACCCGAAACTCTTCGGGAACTGTCGAAAGAAGAAACTGCTCAGCTCTGCGAAGAGATAAGAAAGTTTCTTGTTCAAACGGTGTCGCAAACAGGCGGTCATCTGTCATCCAATCTTGGAGCGGTGGAGCTGACTGTTGCGCTTCATAGGGTATTTGATACTGAAAAAGACAGAATAGTTTTTGATGTTGGGCATCAAAGCTATGTCCACAAGCTGCTTACGGGAAGAAAAAATGATTTCGGCAGCCTTCGTTCCTACGGAGGAATGGCGGGTTTCCCCAAACCCTCCGAAAGTGTACACGATGCTTTTATTGGAGGTCACGCGTCTGACTCTGTGTCAGTCGCTCTTGGTATGGCGCGGGCCAGAACACTTCAAAAGGACGACTACAGCGTGATCGCTGTCATTGGTGACGGAGCGCTTACCGGAGGTCTTGCCTACGAAGGTCTGGAAGATGGCGGGGAAAGTGGAGAACCGCTTATCGTAATATTAAATGATAACGGTATGTCCATCACCCAAAATGTGGGCGGTGTGGCGAGTTATCTTTCTCATTTGCGGCTCAAACCCGGGTACTATCGGCTGAAAAAGGCGTATCGCCGTTTTACTGCTGCTGTTCCCGGCGGTAAAGCGCTTTATGGTTTTACTCATCGCGTGAAGAAAAAAATGAGAAACGTGATGATAGGACGCACCATGTTTGAAGATATGGGATTTACATATCTTGGACCAGTGGATGGACACGATGTTGAAAAGCTGACATATCTGCTGAATTACGCCAGAGAGATAAACGGTCCTGTCCTGCTGCACATCATTACCACCAAGGGCAGAGGGTACAAGTATTCTGAAGAACGTCCCGACACCTACCATGGCATCGGTGCATTTGACGCTGTTAAGGGTGTTGCACCCAGCAAAAAGGTGTGTTTTTCAGATGTTTTTGGTCAAACACTGTGTCAATTGTCTGAAGAGAATGAAAAAGTCTGTGCCATAACTGCCGCAATGAAGACCGGTACCGGTCTGGAAGAATTCTCAACAGCTTATCCGGAAAGGTTCTTTGATGTGGGCATAGCCGAAGGTCACGGCGTGTCCATGGCGGCAGGTCTTGCAAAGCAGGGAATGACTCCGGTATTTGCGGTGTATTCCACATTTTTGCAGAGAAGCTATGACATGCTTATCCACGATGTTGCGCTTTTGGGACTGCACGTGGTGCTGGCCGTTGACAGAGCGGGACTTGTAGGCGATGATGGTGAGACCCATCATGGCGTATTTGATACCGGTTTCCTGCGACAGGTGCCGGGAATGACAGTATATTGTCCGGGTTCTTTTGATGAACTGAGATCCATGCTGAAAATGGCTGTTGAAGATCAGACAGGTCCTGTGGCTGTCCGCTATCCCAGAGGCGGAGAGGGACGATATATTGAAGACCGCTCCGAAGGCGAGACAGCCGTTATCAAAGATGGAAAAGATATTACTGTTGCCGTTTACGGCACGATGATAAATGAGGCAATGGCTGCTGCCGAAAAGCTGAGACGCAAAGGCGTTGAAGCAAAAGTTATCAAGATAAACAAAATCGCACCGCTGGATACAGCAGCGATCCGAGAACTGGTAACAGGACAGCTGGTGGTCGCGGAAGAGACCATGGCATCCTGTTCGGTGGTTTCACAAATAGCCGCAGCTATGCCGGATGTTTCGGTTACCGGTCTGAACCTTGGAGATACCTTCGTTAAGCATGGAACGGTTGCGCAGCTTCGTCATGAACGTGGTATAGACAGTGAAGGTATTGAAAAAACAGTGATCTCACTTTTGAGAAGGGAGAAAGAAAATGGCTGACAAGGAACGGCTTGATGTTCTGCTGGTAGAAAAAGGACTGGCTGAGAGCCGCTCAAAGGCTCAGGCTACCATAATGAGCGGCATCGTATTCGTTGGCGGACAGCGTATCGATAAGGCAGGTACCTCCGTTAGCCGTGATGCTGAAATAGAAGTCAGAGGAAGCACCTGCCCATATGTAAGCCGCGGCGGTCTGAAGCTTGAGAAAGCGCTGGCTTTTTTTGGAGTAGATCCCACGGGCTATGTTTGCAGCGATTCGGGAGCTTCCACCGGCGGATTTACCGATTGTCTGCTGCAAAAGGGGGCAAAGAAGGTCTTTGCCATCGATGTGGGGTATGGTCAGCTGGCGTGGTCCATTCGCTCCGACGAAAGAGTCGTCTGTATGGAGCGGACCAATATCCGCTATGTGACTGAGGAAGACATTGGCGAAAAGCTTGACCTTTCGGTAATAGATGTTTCGTTTATTTCTCTGCGGCTGGTGCTGCCGGTGATATATAAGCTTCTCAAGGATGATGGTCAGGCGCTGTGCCTTATCAAACCTCAGTTTGAGGCAGGTAAGGACAAAGTTGGCAAAAAGGGTGTTGTACGCGACCCGGCTGTGCATGAGCAAGTGCTCAGAGATTTTTGCGCTTATGCTGCTGAGATAGGATTTACAGTTAAGAATATGACTTTTTCACCGGTAAGAGGTCCGGAAGGAAATATTGAATTTCTGGGTCATCTTGTTAAAGCCGGAGAAGGCGATCCTCCCGATCCTGCCGAACTCGTGGCTCAGGCGAATCAGACTTTAAAGGAATGAGTCTATGAAGAAAATAATTTTATGCCCTAACCCATACCGCGACAAGGGGTTCAGAGGAGCCTTTGCTGCGGAAAAGCTGCTCAAAGAAATGGGAATAGAAACAAAAATGTGTCTGCCGTTCAATGTGGATAAGTCCTTTGAACTGCCCAGAAAAGCGGAGCTGTATGATCTGGCGGAAGAACTGCCGGGAAGCGATCTGCTCATTTGCTTCGGAGGAGACGGCACTATTCTCCATTCATCCAAACAGGCGACTTACAACAATGTCCCCATCCTTGGCGTGAATGTAGGCACTATGGGATTTATGGCAGAGCTTGAAAGCCACGAAACTGAGCTTTTAAGAAAAGTCGTTGCAGGCGAATACACCATTGATGAACGAATAATGCTGGATATTTCTGTTAGAAGAGCAGGCGAGATAATATCCACTGATCTTGCTCTTAATGATGCGGTCATCACCAAGGGTGCGGTGGCAAGAATAATCCAGCTGTCCATACTTTGCGATGGTACTGAGGCAATGAACTTCTCCGGTGATGGCGTAATACTCAGCACACCGACCGGCTCTACGGCGTATTCCATGTCTGCCGGCGGTGCGATAGTTGAACCGGGTGCCAGCAATATAATGGTCACACCTATCTGTGCTCATACACTTTATACCAAACCTCTTATCCTGTCTGACCAGCGTCAGGTATCTGTGAGAATAGGTAAGCTGGGCAGGAAGTCTGCCTATTTGTCGGTCGATGGCGGAAGAGCCGTGAAACTGAATACAGGCGATTTGGTAATTGCCAAAAAGTCTGAGCATAAAACCAAGCTTGTAAGAGTTAAGAACATCAGTTTCTATCAGCTGATAAATATGAAATTTAAAAATTCCCAGGATCTTTCCAAACATTGAAAGGAACGGTTTTATTGATGAAAACCCAAAGACAGGCCAAAATATTAGAGATAATAGAAACTATGGATATTGAAACACAGGAACAGCTCCTGGAACAGCTGAGCAAGTGCGGATTCAAAAGCACTCAGGCTACCATTTCCAGAGATATAAAAGAGCTGCGAATGGTCAAAGAACTGACATCCATGGGAACTTACAGATATACTACAACTGCAAAAGATGCTGCCAGCACATTTATCACCCGACTCAATACCATTTTCCGTGAATGTGTCACTTCTTACGACAGCGCTCAGAATCTTGTTGTTCTTAAAACGCTGCCGGGCTTGGCATCCGCTGCTTGTTCCGCCATCGATTCCATGAACATTCCTCACATTATCGGAACACTTGCCGGCGATGATACCTGCCTGTTGGTCATGTCTGACAATGTGGCAGCGGCTAATTTCTGCCTTGAGCTTAAGAAAATGGTAAACTGAGAAGTATAAAAAGAAAAGAAAGGAAGTGGAAAGTATGCTGTCATCCCTGCACATTGAAAACATTGCCGTTATCGAAAGTGCGGATATTGGTTTCGGACCGGGTTTCAACGTGCTTACCGGTGAGACCGGCGCAGGTAAATCTATCGTTATAGATTCCATATCTGCTGTGCTTGGTATGCGTACTTCCCGTGACCTTATCAGAACAGGTGCGGATCGCGCTCAGGTGAGCGCTGTTTTTGAGGATATCTCCCGTCACCAATGGTTCGATGATAACCTTATTCCATTTGACGACAGCGGAGAGCTTCAGATACTGCGTGAGATATCTGCGGATGGTCGCGGTACCTGCCGTGTAAACGGCCGTGCAGTAACTGTGGGTATGCTGCGTCAGCTTGGAGAGAGTCTGATGGCTATTTACGGACAGCACGACTCTCAGCAGCTTTTCGATGAACAGAATCATCTTTCCATACTTGATGGCTTTGCCGCCCATGATAAGCTTATTGAAGATTACAAAACGAGCTTTGAGGGGTTGAGTGAACTTCGGCGCAAAATGGACAAGCTGAGAATGGATGAAAGCGAGAAAGAACGCCGGATCGATAATCTGACTTATCAGATATCGCAGCTTGAGAGCGCGAACCTGAAGCCCGGTGAAGACGAAGAACTGGCTGCAAGAAGAAAGCTGCTGAGAAGTGCCGGCAAGCTGATGGATGCGCTGCAGGAGGCATATTATGCACTTTCTGGTGGTGATGACAGCGATGGCGCTGTGTCACTGTTATCTCAGGCGGCGCAGGAAATGGGCAGTGTTTCTTCAATTTCTGCTGAACTGGAAGAAGCTTACACCAGAACAAACGAGCTTGCCGTTGCCGCAGACGACCTTGCTGACGAGATAAGAATGCTTCGGGATGGGTATGATTTTTCCGAAAATGAGCTGGACGAGGTGGAAAGCCGCCTGGATGTGCTTCACAAACTGAAAAAGAAGTACGGTTCCACCACTGAGGAAATGTTGGAATACCTTGAAAACTGTCGTAAAGAACTGGAGACCATAGAGTTTGCTGAGGATGAGCTGAAGAAGCTGGAAAAGAAGTTTAAAGTCCTTCAGGCAGAGGCTATGGAAAAGGCAAAAAAACTGTCTGATTCCAGAAAGCAGGCAGCGGAGCTTTTAAAAACACGAATAATGAGTGAACTGAGCCAGCTGGATATGCCCAGGGTGCAGTTTGAAACGGAATTCGAAGAGACCGAACTGATGTCATCCGGCATTGATTCTGTACGATTTCTTATGTCCGCCAACGTGGGCGAAGCCCTGAAACCCATGAGCAAAGTGGCTTCCGGCGGTGAACTGTCGAGAATAATGCTGGCCATCAAAAACGTATTGGCTGAAAACGACGGCATTCCCACACTGATATTTGACGAAGTGGATGCGGGTGTCAGTGGTCGGGCGGCGGCAAAAGTTGCGGCGAAGTTGAAAGCCGTGTCCACCGGTAAACAGGTGCTGTGTGTTACCCATCTTCCCCAGATAGCTGCCCGGGCAGATCTGCATTTTTCAATTGAGAAATCTGAAAAAGATGGCAGAACATACACTCAGGTGACACCGCTGGAAACCGAAGGACGCAAGATGGAGCTTGCCAGACTGATCGGTGGCGATGTCATAACAGAAACCACGCTGAAAAGCGCGGAAGAACTGATGAAAAGGGGATAAGCCGATGGAATTTACTATCCGACCCGTCCTGGCTGACGATGCCGAGGATATATGGGAACTGCGGCGTATGCCCGGAGTATTTGAAAACACTTTAGCCATGCCATCGGAAACTCTGGAAAAGAATATTTCACGTCTTGAGAATATCGAATCCTCCCGCCATCAGTTGGCAGCAGTTATCGAGCTCGATGACGGTATAGAAAAATGCATAGGTACAGCAGGATTGTCGGTTTCGGATAATCGCCAGCGCCATGTTGGTTATATCGGCATCATGGTAAATGGTGACTATCACGGTATGGGCGTTGGTACAGCACTTATGGAAAACCTTCTGGATATTGCCGATAACTGGCTTGGGCTTGTCCGACTTGAGCTGACTGTTTTTTGTGACAATGAAAAGGCTGTGGGGCTTTATAAAAAGCTGGGCTTTGAAATAGAAGGCACCATGAAAAAGGCCGCCATTAAAAACGGGAAGTATGCCGATATGTATATGATGGCAAGAGTTTTGGATTGATTCAACAAGGCTTGACAAAACAGGTTTATTCTGTTATTATCCATCCGTTGTTAATATTTAATGTGATGACAGGCACAAGTAACGCGGGATGTACCGTTCAGAGAACCCTTGGTCGGTGAGAAAGGGTCGGAAGTTTCGTGTGAATACAGCTTTGAGCAGCGAAGGTGAAATCGTAAGAGAGTAGTTTTCGACGGGAGCGCCCGATACAGCGCCGCGCACACTGCGCACTGAGCACCAACCAGAGGTGGTACCGCGATAATTCGCCCTCTGTCCGAAAGGACAGAGGGCTTTTTTGTAATGGCAACCACTAAAAGCTCTCCTTTTGCGATTTGGTCGGATCTTTTGCGCCAACTCGGCGCTGCAAAAACCACGAAATACACCAAGTATTCCGAAGTTTTTGCATCTTGATTTGACACAAAATCTCTCGTCCAAATCATCAAAAAAGAACTTTCAGAGATTGCCTGTTCGCAACCTCAATCAATTTGTAATTATTTTAAGGAGATAGATTCAAATGACTATTTATGAAGAACTGCAAGCCAGAGGCTTGATAGCCCAGGTTACCGACGAAGAAGAAATAAAGGAACTTATAAACAGCGGCAAAGCAACTTTCTATATCGGTTTCGACTGCACCGCAGACAGCCTGACCGCCGGTCATTTTATGGCGCTTACTCTTATGAAGAGACTGCAAATGGCAGGCAACAAACCTGTTGCACTTATTGGCGGCGGCACAACCATGATTGGTGACCCCTCCGGACGTACCGATATGCGAAAAATGCTGACCAAAGAAGACATCGACCACAATGCCGAATGCTTCAAACGCCAGATGGAAAAATTCATCGATTTCAGCGACGGCAAGGCTTTGATGGTAAACAATGCCGATTGGCTGCTGGATCTGAACTATGTTGATATGCTCCGTGAAGTCGGCGCCTGTTTCTCTGTCAACAATATGCTTCGTGCTGAGTGCTACAAGAACCGAATGGAAAAAGGTCTGTCCTTCCTGGAGTTCAACTACATGATAATGCAGAGCTATGACTTCTATCATATGTTCCAGACCATCGGCTGCAATATGCAGTTCGGCGGAGATGACCAGTGGTCCAACATGCTGGGCGGTACTGAACTTATTCGCCGTAAGCTGGGCAAGGACGCATACGCCATGACCATCACTCTGCTTACCGACTCTCAGGGCAACAAGATGGGCAAGACTGCCGGCAATGCCGTCTGGCTTGATCCCAACAAGACAAGCCCCTACGACTTCTATCAGTACTGGCGTAACGTTGGCGACGCTGACGTTATCAAGTGTCTGCGTATGCTCACTTTCCTGCCTCTTGAACAGATAGATGAAATGGCAGCATGGGAAGGTTCTCAGCTCAACACCGCAAAGGAGATCCTGGCATACGAGCTGACCAAGATGGTCCACAGTGAAGAAGAAGCAGAAAAGGCTCAGGCAACTGCAAGAGCTTTGTTCAGCACCGGCGGCGATCTTGATAATATGCCCTGCACCGAGCTTTGTGATGGTGACCTTACAGATGGCGCTATCAACATTCTTGATCTGATGGTCAAATGCGGTCTCGTTGCTTCCAAGAGTGAAGCACGTCGTCTTGTTCAGCAGGGTGGTGTTGAAGTTAACGACAACAAGGTTGCAGACATCGGAGCCTGCTATGATTGCGCAGCTCTCAAGGAAGGTCTGAAGATCAAAAAAGGCAAAAAGGTCTATCATAAGGCTACAATGTAAATATACATTATATATAATGTAGGAGGTCATCTGACTGGATGACCTCCTTTTTACATATTTCTTTAAAGTAAACATAATCTGCAAGAGTAATATATTATAATGTATGGGAGAATGAGTGAAAGACAGCCTCACAATTCCTTTGCGGTGACATATATTGGAAGGAAGGGAGAGGTGATATCAATGGTTACATTTGCCGTGGTGGGCGGAGATGTCCGTCAGCTCAGACTGGCAGAGATGCTCAGGCAGGACGGAAACAGAGTCAACATTGCAGCGTTTGAGAAAGAACAGGAATATAAAGATAAATGCATGGACTATAAAAACGCAGTCAGAGTCTCTGATTGTGTGATCCTTCCCGCACCTTCTTTCACAACAGACGGTCATTTGGTGACACAGTGCAGTGATGAAAGAATTTCATCAAAAGAATTGTTGGAGTGTCTTGAACCGGGGATGCTGGTAGTTGGTGGAAGATTAGGTGAAGGTTTTGAATCAAAAGCTGCAGAGCGGGGGTGCCGGACATCGGACATACTTGCGCGGGAAGATTTCAATATAGCCAATGCTGTGCCTACCGCGGAAGGAGCTATTCAGATAGCAATGGAGCAGCTGCCGGTGACGATTGCCGGAAGCACCTGCCTTGTAGTCGGCGCCGGAAGGATAGGGAAGCAGCTTGCAATGAGACTTCATTTGTTGGGTGCTGATGTTACCGTTACTGTACGCAAAGCGGCAGATGCAGCATTCTGCGAATCCTTTGGAGTAAAGACGGAGGATACAGCGAGATTGAAGTATCTGGTTCATGGAAGTGACATAATATTCAATACAGTACCGGAAATGATTTTTGATGAACAGGTCCTTGGTCAGGTTGAAAAGTCATGCCCATGCATAGATCTGGCTTCTTTGCCCGGAGGATTTGATGAAGCTGCGGCTGAAAAACTGGGGATAAAGCCGATACACGCATTGTCGCTGCCAGGAAAGGTCGCACCGGTCACCTCTGCCGGAAATCTAAAAAAAGTGATAGAGAGGATCCTGACAGAATCGGCCGAACTCTGTCACTGAAAGGATTGGATGCTGTGGAGAACATATCTGTAGGTGCTGCTTTATGCGGTTCCTTTTGTACATATGGAAAGACCTTGCCGATGTTGGAAAGACTGCGTGAGCATTTTGGTCCCATTCAGCCGATAATGTCTGATATAAGCCAGACCTGCGACACAAGGTTCGGAAAAGCGGAAGACTTCAAAGAGAAAATTAAAAACATCTGTGGCAAACCATTGATGGCAACCATCAGCGAAGTGGAGCCTATCGGTCCTCAAAAACTGTTGGATGTATTGGTCATTGCACCGGCAACAGGCAATACCATAGCCAAAATGGCAGCAGGCATTGCGGATACTCCGGTGACCATGGCGGTTAAATCCCATCTTCGGAACGGACGTCCGGTGGTTATTGCGGTCTCTACCAACGATGGATTGGGAGCCAATGCCGGTAATATAGGAACGCTGCTGGCAAGAAAACACATATTCTTTGTCCCGTTTTATCAGGATGACCCTGTTGGCAAACCAAATTCACTGCTGGCAGATATGGATAAGGTCATAGATACTGTTGAGCTTGCGCTGCTGAACCGGCAGATACAACCTGTTTTGCTTGAAAAAAGATAAAAGGAACGTGCTGCAAATGAATGGCTTCATCTGCAGCACGTAAATATTATTTATCGTATTACAGCTCAACAAGGTCGTAGGGAGTAGTCTGGTATACATAGTAGTTGAGCCAGTTGCCATAAAGAAGCTGACCGTGAGCACGCCAGGTCACAACAGGGGGAAGAGTTGGGTCGTCATTTGGAAAGTAGTTTTTCGGAACGGCAATGTCCAAACCCTTGTTGATGTCACGAAAGTATTCCGCCGCAAGTGTATCGGCGTCATATTCAGGGTGACCCATTATAAAGATCTGACGTTCATTTTTGCTCATAACGCCAAAAACACCGGCTTCTTCAGAAAGAGAGATTATTTTCAAATCGGGACAGGCGGCGATATCTTCGGTGTGGACCTCTGTGTGGCGGGAGTGAGGAACAAAGAATATCTCGTCAAAGCCACGGAACAGAGGAAGCTTCTTATCAAGTGTATAATGAGGATATACGCCAAACATCTTCTGCTCGAGCTGGAACTTGGGGATGTTGTAATGATAATTAAGTGCTGCCTGAGCTCCCCAACAGATGTGCAGGGTGGAGTAAACATTGGTTTTGCTCCATTCCATTATCTCGCAAAGCTCGTCCCAATAATCAACATCATTGAAATCGAGATTCTCAACGGGAGCGCCGGTGATTATCATACCATCGTAGCGTTTGTCCTTTACTTTGTCAAAGCTGGTATAGAAGGATTCAAGATGTTCATCAACAGTATTCTTTGAAACATGGCTCAAAGTGCGAAGAAGCTCGATCTCTATCTGCAAAGGAGTATTTGAAAGCTTGCGAAGCAGCTGAGTCTCGGTAACGATTTTAGTAGGCATCAGGTTAAGGACGAGAAGACGAAGGGGTCTGATGTCCTGACGCAGAGCACGGAGCTCGGTCATAACAAATATGTTTTCGCTTTCCAGCACAGAAGTTGCAGGAAGAAGATCAGGTATCTTGATTGGCATTTGATTGCTCCTTAATTACATATGGTATGGGTATATTAGCACAGCAAAATAAAAAGTGCAAGTTTTTGAAAAAAGTGCTTGACAAATACATAACCATGAGCTATTATAGGCAAGCTGTCTCCGAGAGACGGAACGAGAAAAACCGAAAATCAAAAAACTTGAAAAAGTACTTGACAAACGGTTTGAAGCATGGTAAAATGCTCCTCGCGCCTTGAGAGAGACGCAAAACAAAATTCCAAAAGCAAAAAACTTTATAAGAACTTGAAAAAAGTTCTTGACAAACGCGAACATCTGTGATAAGATACGCTTCGCGTCTGAAAAGACCGAAAGAGTTCTTAAAAAGCGAAAGCTTGAAAGAATTTGAAAAAAGTGCTTGACATGTGACTGAAAATATGTTACATTAAAGCTCCGCTCGAGAGCGGGATGCACCTTGTAAATTAAACAACGTGAACAAACAAAGCACCAGAAACGT
>CAZIPP010000004.1:0-35396 GCA_964541215.1 uncultured Oscillospiraceae bacterium | reverse complement strand
CTGCTGACCAGATTTGAACTGGTGACCTCATCCTTACCAAGGATGCGCTCTACCGCCTGAGCTACAGCAGCATTTTGGCGACCCGGAACGGGCTCGAACCGTCGACCTCCAGCGTGACAGGCTGGCGTTCTAACCAACTGAACTACCGGGCCATCTCAGACAGCTCCGTTATTATACTCATAGAACGCTGTTTTGTCAAGCATTATTTTCGAAGTTTTTCTATTAATTTTTCGCCCGGCGATTGCCGGGCGAAAAAACACTTCAATGCATCAGAACTTGTCTACCTCTTCCTGGCTGATCATAGCAATTCCATTATCAGCAAAGGCTTTTGCGCCCTTGTCCTTATCGGAAGGTCTTACAATAAGAACAGCATCGTCCAGAGTGCTGCGGCAGAAAGAATAAGTATATTCAACAGAAATATCATTATCTTCAAGAACCTTCAATGCGGAAGCAAGTCCACAGGGCTTATGAGGAATACGCAGGCAGATAACGCTGTTGACCTTTGCAACATAACCACCGGCTTTGAGAGCTTCAACGGCAGGCTCAAGCTCATTGCTCTTAACGATGCAGCGTACAATACCGAAACCGGAAGTGTCGGCCACAGACATTGCCAAAAGATTGATGTTGTTCTCACCAAGAAGCTGGGTAAGCTCACGAAGAGAACCTTTGATGTTTTCCAGGTAGATAGAAATCTGTTTGATATACATTTTCATTCTCCTTTACAAGTTCATTAAGTCCGTTTTTTACTTAAGTTGTTTTTATTATAACATCTTTCTCGCGATATGTGTAGCATTTTTTTATAATATTTGCTTACATATATCGTAATACAAAAGCCAAAAGCAAATACTGCTTCTGGCTTTTGTATTATAAGCATTAAAGCTTATTTCTCTGTATCTTGCCGCTGATGGTCTTGGGCAATTCATCACGGAATTCAACGATACGGGGATACTTATAAGGAGCGGTATGTTCCTTAACATAGTTCTGAATCTCGACTTTCAGTTCTTCGGTTCCCTCAGTACCGTTTACAAGGACAATGCTGGCCTTAACGACCTGACCGCGTATCTCATCAGGCGCAGCGGAAACGCCGCATTCAAGTACATAAGGCAGTTCCATGATAACGTTTTCTATCTCAAAGGGTCCAATACGGTAGCCGGAAGATTTAATAACATCATCCGCGCGACCAACATACCAAAGGAAACCGTCCTCATCACGCCACGCAAGGTCCCCGGTATGATACCAACCGTCATGCCATGCTTCTTCAGTCTTTTCTGCGTCACGGTAGTATTCCATGAACAGACCACAAGGGATCTTTTCAGAAGTGCGAATTACGATCTCACCGTTTTCACCATCATCAACCAGATTACCGTCGCTGTCCATAAGCTCAACATCGTAAGTAGGTACAGGCTTACCCATAGAACCAAGCTTATTGGGATTGCCAATGAGGTTTGCAATTGTAAGAGTAGTCTCAGTCTGACCGAAACCTTCCATGATCTGCAAACCGGTAGCCTTCTGGAACTGAACGAAAACTTCGGGGTTGAGAGCTTCACCTGCTGTGGTTGCGTGCCTGATCGAGCTGAGGTCATACTGTGAGATATCCTGCTTGATAAGCATACGATACATGGTGGGAGGCGCGCAGAATGTCGTTATATTGTACTCCTTGAACAGCGGGAGAATATCAGAAGCATTAAACTTATCAAAATCGTAGACAAATACTGCTCCTTCACACATCCACTGACCATAGAGCTTACCCCAAAGGGCTTTGCCCCAACCTGTATCAGAGATAGTAAGATGCAGACCGTCTCTCTGGCAGCAGTGCCAGTATTTAGCGGTAACAAAGTGACCAAGCGGATATTTGTGATTATGTGCTGCGATTTTTGGATATCCGGTAGTGCCGGATGTGAAGAACATAATCATCTGATCTTCGCCGCAGGCAGTCTCATCATCACGATGGAATTTGCGGGTAAAGAGATAATACTCATTGTCAAAGTCACGCCATCCTTCCCTGCTGCCGCCAACAAGGATCTTGGTTTTGAGGGTGGGTGAATTGGGCTCAGCAAGCTCTACCTGATGGGCGCAGTCACCGTCTGCGGTACAAACGATAGCAGAAACACCGGCAGAATTAAAGCGATACTCATAGTCGTGCTGAACAAGCAGATTGGTGGCAGGAATAGC
This sequence comes from uncultured Oscillospiraceae bacterium, assembly GCA_964541215.1. Lineage (GTDB taxonomy): Bacteria > Bacillota > Clostridia > Oscillospirales > Oscillospiraceae > SIG469. Next base: position 33,224 of record CAZIPP010000004.1, on the reverse strand, counting down.
AACAGCGCCGATCTTGCTCAAACCAAGAATGGAGAACCAGAACTGATAATGACGCTTGAGGACAAGCATTACCTTATCGCCCTTCTTGATACCGAGGGACTTAAAGTAGTTGGCTGCCTGAGATGATTTCTCCTTGATATCCTTAAAGGTAAAACGATTAACATTCTTTTGATTATCAAGATGCACCATAGCAAGCTTATCAGGGTATTTTCTGCCAAGTTCATCAACAATATCAAAAGCAAAGTTGAATGTATCGGTATTTTTGAAATCAGCTCGTATAAGACCGCCGTTCTCATTTTCAACTACATCTACAAAATTGTTGACAAGCAGAGGTTCATCGTTTTTTTCAACAGAAGACGGTTGGAGGATGATATCATCTTCCTTTTCATCACCATGCATAACAACTGCAAGGAAAATACAGTCCTCTCCGCCGACAGCAATCATGCCATGGGGACGATCAGAGTTGTAATAGATGCTGTCTCCGGCTTCAAGATACTCATACTTTCCGCCGATCTGAACTTTCAGCTTGCCGCTGATAACATAGTCAAGCTCCTGACCGGCATGAGTGGTCAGATGGATAGGTTTATTTTCAAGCTTGGGATCATACTCATATTTACAGTAGTAAGGATCAGCCAGTTTGTTTACAAACATGGGAGCCAGGTTATCGATGTCGATTCCGTTTTCTCTTGCAGTGGGCTGACCTTCACCCTTTCTGGTAACGGTATATGTGGACAGCTTGGCACTTTGTCCTTCAAGAATATCGGTAATGCCTATGCCAAAAGCCAGAGAGCATTTGTGGATAAAGGTAAAGGGAAAGTCCACAAGTCCGGCTTCATAGGCCTTATACTGTTCAACAGTCGTGTCGGTTCTCTCTGCCATCTGTTCTACAGAGAAGCCAACGATCTCACGCATTTCACGAATACGAAACGCTACTTCGTAAAGCTGATTCTGTGCATTGCGTAATTCCATTTTTTATCTCCTTTCAGCAAAAAAGCTCGTCTCAAAGATAATCTTTGAGACGAGCATAATTTCTTATTACCCGCGGTACCACTCAAATTGTATCGAGTTCCCATTCAGGAAAACGTTACCACCTTCAGACTCCAACAAGTCCTATGCATTAACGCAGCAATCACGGAAGGCGCCTACTGTCATTTTCGGACCTTCAGCTCGGAAGTGATGGGAACATGAAACGCTCTTTACCGGGCTTCCACCATCCCCGGCTCTCTGAAAAACAACAGTTTCGTCCGTCTTCGTCATCGCTTTTATATTCAATTTATTGGGAATATACTAGCATTTAAGTGATAATCTGTCAACAGTAATTTTGCACACAAATCAAAATTATGATAAAACGCAAATCAGGCTGTTTCGACAGAAGCGGCTTTTTGCAGTCCAAGCTTTTCGATAGCGTCTTCACGCATCTTGTACTTGAGGATCTTACCTGCAACATTCATGGGGAAGGAATCTACGAAGTCTACATATTTGGGAACCTTATGCTTTGCCATATGGTCACGGACATAGGTTTTCATTTCGGCTTCGGTCATTTCCTGACCTTCCTTGAGGATAACGCAGGCCATGATCTCTTCACCAAGACCTTCGTCAGGAACACCAATGACCTGAACATCGCTGACCTTGGGATGAGTATAGATGAATTCTTCGATTTCCTTGGGATAAATGTTTTCACCGCCACGGATGATCATATCTTTCAGACGACCGGTAATACGATAGTTGCCTTCAGGAGTACGGCAAGCCAGGTCACCGGTATGGAGCCAACCATCCTTATCGATGGCAGCGCTGGTAGCTCTGGGCATTTTGTAGTAGCCCTTCATAATGTTGTAGCCTCTTGCGACAAACTCACCGGTTACTTCATCAGGCAGATCTTCGCCGGTTTCAGGATCAACGATCTTACACTCTATCTCAGGCAGTGCGCGACCAACTGTTGCAACACGGACGTCCAGAGGATCGTCGGTGCTGGACATAGTACAGCCGGGCGAAGCTTCTGTCTGACCATAGACTATGGTGATCTCCTTCATGTTCATCTTTTCCACAACGTCTTTCATGACGGAGATGGGACAGGGAGAGCCGGCCATGATACCTGTTCTCATATAAGAGAAATCAGTTTTGGGGAAGTCGGGATGCTCAAGCAGAGAGATGAACATTGTGGGAACACCGTGGAAGCAGGTGATGCGTTCCTGATGTATGCATGCCAGAGAGGGCTTGGCAGAGAAGTAAGGCATGGGGTACAATGAAGCGCCGTGAGTCATTGAAGCGGTCATAGCCAGAACCATGCCGAAGCAGTGGAACATAGGAACCTGGATCATCATTCTGTCTTCGGTGGACAGGTCCATACGGTCACCGATGCACTTACCGTTGTTAACAACGTTATAATGAGTCAGCATAACACCCTTGGGGAATCCGGTGGTACCTGAGGTATACTGCATATTGCAGACATCATCAGGAGAAACGTTAGCAGCCATGCGGTAGACTTCCTCAACAGGGGTCTGCTCAGCAAGCTCCATAGCTTCGTCCCAGTTCATGCAGCCATCCTGATCAAAGCCGACTGTGACAACATTGCGCAGGAAAGGCAGCCGCTTTGCATGAAGAGGATCGCTCTTTTTCTTGGTTTTCAGTTCAGGACAAAGCTCATTAATGATCTCGGCATAATTGGAATCACGGTATCCATCGATCATAATAAGAGTATGAGTATCAGACTGACGGAGCAGGTATTCGGCTTCATGGATCTTATAAGCAGTGTTAACAGTTACAAGAACTGCACCGAGCTTTGTGGTAGCCCAGAACGCGATGTACCACTGGGGCAGGTTTGTTGCCCATACCGCAACATGGGTACCGGCCTTGACACCCATAGAAACCAGCGCTCTTGCACAATTATCAACATCATCACGGAACTGAGAATAAGTTCTGGTGTAATCAAGAGTGGTGTAGTGGAAGGCTATCTGATCAGGGAACTCTTCACACTGAGCATCCAGAACCTGTGAGAAGGTCTTATATATAAGAGTTTCCTTCTTCCAGATAAACTCGCCGGTATTGCGGTTATTCTTGTAAAGATGCTTTTTAGCTCTGGCAGTAGAATCGAACTTGGACATATAGTTCTCAAAATGAGTCAGGATAACTTCAAGATCAGAAAGACCTTCTATCCATTCAGGATCCCATTCAAGAGCAATGCAGCCTTTGTAGTTTACGGAACGCAGAGCGTTCATCAGCTCGGTCATCGGCAGCTGACCTTCACCGATAAGTTCATAAGTCATCTTTCCGTCGGTAACAGTAGCGTCAGACAGAATGACAAGCTTAACATAGGCACCAAGATTGGTTATGGTCGTTTCAGCATCTTCGTTTGCAACAAAGCAGGTATCATGCATATTCCAGCAGGCAGCCAGATTATCGCTTGCAAACTCATTCAAAGCGTCACGCAGCTTGGAAGTATCAGCAAAATAACCGCAGGATTCAATAAGCAGCTCAATATTGCTTGCCTGAGCATAGCGCACAAGCATTTTCAAAGCCGAGATGACTTCTTCACGTTCTTCGGCATAGGTGTGAACCATTACATGCTCAACACCCATATTCTTAGCAGTGTTGATGGCTTTGCTGACTTCACTGTCGTTTTCAACAAAGTCACATGCGGTATCAATGCAGGGAATATTCAGCTTCTGTTTCTGCATCTGGCGTACAGTACCTCTGGCAGAATCAGGACTGATGGGACTTCCCTTGCCTTCAAAGATAGGGTTAAAAACGCTGTCTATAATAACGCCGCCTATTTTGGAATCAGCAGCATATCGACAGTAATCGGAAAAAGCAGGAGCTTTCCAGTTTTTGATACTAAAGGCGAGATTCAATTTTAGGCCTCCTCATAAACGATCTTGTTCAAAGCGTTGACGTATGCAATGATGCAGGCGCCGATAACGTCGGTAGAAGTACCGGAACCGGAATAAAGCTTACCGTTGGCTCTGATCTTCAGCATTGCGGAACCAAGTGCTTCGCGACCTTCGGTAACGGCCTGGATCTGGAATTCATCCAGCTCATAATGATGACCAACGATCTGTTCGATTGCCAGGAATGCAGCGTCAACAGGACCGTCGCCGGCAGAAAGACCCTGACGTTTGATTCCGTCTTTGACAAGGGTGATACAGGCGGTAGCGGTAATGTTGTTGCCGCTGTTGATCATATAAGTGTCGATGTGGTAAGCGGAAGGAACCTGCAATGCAGTGCTGGCAATAATAGCCTCGAGGTCACGGGCAACTACGTACTGCTTCTTGGCTGCTACAACGCGAACAGATTCGTAAACCTTAAAGTTGTCATCCTCGGACAGTTCGTATCCAAGAGACTTTACAGCGGCGATGACTTCAGAAATATCGTCGTTCAGATCCAGTCTTATCTCCGGGGAATCAACAGCATCAACGCTTGCGCCGTTATCAAAGGGAGAGCCTTCGCTGCGGTTAGTCTGGAGGATCCACTGCAGCTGCTTGGAGGAACGATTGATATCGGCGGTCTTAACTTTGGATTCAACACCAAGAGCGCTTCCCTTGGTAGAAATGAGTTTAACAACGTTTTCAAGTTTGGGATAACCCATATCGGCAACGGTAGACTTGATCTCAGTGATGCCGCACTGGATGGCAGCGGTCAGACAAGCAAGTGCCAGATTAAGAGAATCGGAAAGCTGCATTGCAACATAAACATCTTTCAGCTCGGGAACAGCGGCATAAAGCTGATCAAGGAAGCTGGAGATCTCAGAAGGCATAATAGTTCCGGAAGTATCACAAATGGTGATCTTCTTCGCGCCGGAAGAAATGGCAGTTTTGATAGCTCTTACAAGGTGGTCAAATTCAGCGCGGGTAGCGTCTACTGCGGAAAACTCAACAAAATCAGCATAACCGCTGCACTTGGAGACCAGCTCACCAATCATATCAATAACAGCATCAACTTTCTTGCCGCAGATATATTCCATCTGAGCGGAAGAGACAGGAACCATAACATGAAGAGCGGGCTTCTTGGCTCCCCTAATGCTTTCCCATGCTTCATCAACAGATTCAGCAGTATAGCCGATGGTGGCAGAAACATAGCTGTATTCAACATCGGAAGCGATGGTCTTGTTCACCAGAGTATCAGCCTTGGCATCTTTTATCTGCGGAAGTTCAATAACATTGACCTGGAGGTTATCCAGCGTTTTGGCTATTTCAAGCTTCTCCTTGAAGCTAAGGCTTGAACCCTTACCGGGCACAAATTCCCTAAGAGTAATGTCTGCAATACTTACTGTTCTCATAGTAATAATTTCCTTTCCTTTTTGGATTGCATACTGGCATTGAAAGCCGATAAATAAAAACACGTTGAAAAACAAAAAACCCCAGAAGCGAACTTCTGGGACGATAAAAATATACCGCGGTACCACCCGGATTACTGCAAAAGCAGTCTCTTTCAGACTCTACAAAGTCGTTAGCCATGATAACGGGGCATCCGTAGTTCCCTACTTCAGTTCAGGAACTCTGCTCAGACGGGAGACTGTCTGAATCATACTCGCTGTCTCGCACCAGACGACAGCTCTCTGAAGAGTAAAACGATTCTGACTTAGCGTCTTCAACGCATTTAGTTTATTTACTTGCTTTAAAGATTATCACACCTTTTAATTGATGTCAATTGGTTATTTCAACGATGATTTGTAACTACTTAGCACTGATATTTGTACATTTGGACTTGCCACTTATGAATATGATTTAACATTAATCATATTGGGAGGCAAATCTATGCTGTCTGCGTCACTGATACTAATACTTAACAGTATGTTCTGCACCTTGAGGCTGTCTTCAGGTTCCGGTTCATTTCCAAAGCCATTGACCGCCGAAGAAGAAAAGCAATATCTTATTAAGGCAGCCGATGGAGATATTGAGGCCAGAAATATCCTCATTGAACGTAATCTTCGTTTGGTAGCCCATATAGTGAAGAAGTACTATACTCAGACAGATGATCAGGAAGACCTTATATCCATAGGTACTATCGGGCTGATCAAAGGAATAACGACCTTTGACCACACAAAAGGAGCTAAGCTCGGAACCTATGCAGCAAGATGTATTGAAAATGAGATCCTTATGCACTTTCGCAGCAGAAAAAAGACCGCCGCTAACATTTCGCTGTCAGACGATATTGAAACAGGAAAAGACGGCAACAGTCTTTCAATTCTTGATGTGCTCAGCACAGACGAAAATATGTTTGAAGACCTATGCAGCCGAGAGATGACAGCAAAGCTGATGCAATGCATAGACACAGTTCTTGACACAAGAGAGCGGGAAATAATCAATCTGCGATACGGTATCGGCAATATCACACCACTTACGCAAAGAGAGATTGCTCAGCAAATGGGTATTTCAAGGAGCTATATTTCCCGAATTGAAAAGAAAGCACTTGGGAAACTCTATGCCGCTATCAATGAGTAATATGGAAATTTTTACTTGAACACGGTACGATAATATCGTACAATAATATTCAATGAACTACAAAACAGAGATGACCGTAGGAAGTGATTATCTATGAATGCATGGGGACATTTTAAAACTATAACCAAACACAAGTTTATTGTAATGACATATTGTTTCCGTGCAGGAATGATAACCCAGGGGCTGCTGCACGACCTTTCAAAGTACTCACCTTCTGAGTTTCTGGTGGGCGCGAAATACTATTCCGGTGTAAGAAGTCCAAATGTACTGGAACGTCAGGAACTGGGGTATTCAACCTCCTGGATACACCATAAGGGGCGTAACAAGCATCATTTTGAATATTGGGTAGACAACAGCAAAGATGGTTTCTACCCTGTGCCTATGCCAAAAAAGTATATTGCTGAAATGGTTTTTGACCGTATAGCTGCCTGCAAAACTTACAACGGCAAGGAATATACAGACTCTTCTCCCCTGAACTATTATAAAATGGGTTTCGATTCCCGTATAATGAATCCGGATACTAAAGAGCAGATCGAGATGCTTTTGACAATGCTTTCAGAACAGGGTGAGCGAAAGGTCATAGATTTTATCAAGCGGGATTATCTGAAAAAGTGATATCAATTTCGACACTGTTTGTTTCCGTATGGCGCAAACAGTGTCTTTTTGTTTCCGTTTGTAAATAAAAACACACATATTCAAGACATAACCACAACATTTTGTCTTATTTCCTTGATTTGAATACAATATACTGATATAATCTAAAAGTAAATCAATTATTTGGTGAACTATATGGTTAATCAGTTAAAAACATTATATATAGTTGTCCCCTGTTATAATGAAGATGAATCCTTGCCGGAAACCAATCAGGTATTGGGCGAACTTCTCCGGCGTCTGCAGCGCAGCGGTAAGATATCTTCCAAAAGCAGGATATGTTATGTTGATGACGGTTCAAAAGACAACACATGGCATGTGATAGAACATTTCTGCACCGGCTGCGAAAATGTGGCTGGCATAAAACTTTCCAGAAACCGTGGTCACCAGAATGCTGTAATGGCAGGCTTGATGGCTGTGCGTAAAAGCTGTGATATGGCTGTGAGCATAGACGCTGATCTGCAGGACGATCCTGATGCCATTGAAACATTTGTGGATCACTATCTTGAAGGTTACGAAGTTGTTTACGGCGTTAGAAATGACCGCACGTCAGACACCTCCTTTAAGCGTTCCACCGCAGAATCATACTATAAACTCTTGAAGCTGCTCGGAGTTGAGATCGTTTTTAACCATGCAGATTATCGTCTTCTTGGCAGTCGCGCACTGGATGCGCTATCCGAATTTGAAGAAAGCAATCTGTTCCTTCGTGGTATAGTTCCGCAGCTTGGATTCAAGTCCACAACTGTTGAGTACGCCCGCAATCCACGAAAATATGGAGAATCCAAGTATACACTGTCCAAAATGCTTTCTCTCGCTGCAGAAGGTGTTACTTCTTTTTCTGTTAAGCCGCTGCGGATGGTCACAGCTTTTTCAGCTTTGCTTACATGCATCTGTGTTATAGCATGGGTGGTGACATTGATTGCCGGATTGAGCGGAACGGAAGCAATAATTCTTTCTGTCTGGTCAGCCTGCGCACTTATACTGCTTGCAGTTTCTCTCATAGGTGAGTATATCGGCAGAACTTATCTAGAGGTAAAACACAGACCCAGATACTTCATTGATGAATATATCAACAAATAAAGTGAGGTGAACACCTTGAAACGACTATTGATCTTACTTGCGGCGCTATTGCTGCTGCTTTGCTCCTGTTCCGGAGATTCTTCTCTGGTCATTGCCGAAGGAACAAATCATCATACTATCACCGCCGAAAGGTGTTCCGAATCCGACCGAATGGAGCTTACTGCGCAGGAAAGCGCCGAAATTACCGTTTCAGTTTCGATCCAGTCATCGAAAGGCTCTATTGACCTTCTTTGTAATAATTCAGTCGGCGAAGTTGTTTCTCAGTATGATGACCTGAAAGAGGGTTCATACACTTTCCGTCTAACAGGACCGGACACGTTTAATATAGCCGTTACCTGTAATAGATTTACCGGCACATGCAGTATTTCCTGGGAGATAATCGGAGCCGTCGCAACGACCGACGAAACTCCGGAAGTCGTTATTGTTGATCCGAAAGCATAAAAAAGGGGCTGTAAAAAAACTCCGACCCGTCATTGCGAGCCATCGAAGATGGCGTGGCAATCCGTTTGAATTGCTCTGCAATTAGCAGAATTAACGGATTCTCACGAGCAGCAAGCTGCTCTCAGAATGACGCTGCGAGTTTTTTTACAGCCCCTTATTATTTTACTGTAACAGGAGGACGAACATACCGAATGGTAGAATCGGATTCCGGTCGTTTATTTATGCCTGATACAATACCCATAGCCGCAAAGGTCATAACAAGCGACGAACCGCCATAACTGAAAAATGGTAGTGTCAGACCAATAACAGGCAGGACACCAAGGTTAAGACCGATGTTGACGATTATCTGGAACATCAGCATACCAGCAATGCCAATGCATACAAGCCTATTGGTAAAATTAGTTGTTTTCAATCCAACATAAAGACATCTGATAACTATCGCAGCCAATATTACCATAACAAGCATACATCCTATGTAGCCAAGCTCTTCACCAATGACTGAGAAAATACAGTCTGTATGCTGAGCGGGAATACTTCCGGAGCTGGTCATCTTACCTTTACCGTATCCCTGTCCAAACATTTTACCGCTGCCCAGAGCAGTTTGAGTCTGCTCCATCTGATAGCGTTCATTATTTGCCATAGGGTCTATGGTAGGATCATACACAACAAGTATTCTGTTTTTCATATATTCTCTGATAATTCCCGTAGACCAGAGAATAGGAACAGCAGCACATATTGCAGCAAATCCGCCAAGGAACCAGCCAAAGCTTATCCCCGCACCCAGAGCAAGGAAAATAAAGATAGCAAGGAACGTAAGGGCTGAACCAGCATCGTTGGAAGCATCCATGTAAAGACCAACAATAACGATTACAAGTGCTGCAAACACAAAAATCGAAATCGGTGAATTAAGCTTATCTCTGCGGACAGTCATTTCCTGTGCCAGAACAATAATAAAAATGACCTTACAAACCTCAGAAGGCTGAATGCTTATGCCAACATATGGTATGACCATCCATGCGCGGTTGCCGGTGCCATCGTCACGTCCCCAGATATAAAGCATGGAAATGAATATAAGACAGAACAGATAAAGCAGTCTGTTCTGCTCAGCAAAAATATCCAGATCAACAAGGGAAAAGAAAAGATATGCAAATATCCCCAGAAATAAAGCAGCTATCTGAACGGTAACGGAACCGGACATACTGGAAGAGTAAGAAGTTGCGCTGGCTATTGCCACTATACCGTATATCGATGCAACGCAGCACAAACCCAAAAGGATCCAGTCTGTACCTTTGAGATAGGAAAATCCTTTTTTTATCAGTAACCTCACAGGCGACCTCCTGCAGAAGATTCAACAAAATAACTAAATGATATTGTATCATTAATTTTCAAATCCGTAAACTAAAAAGATTGCTAAAACGTCACAATATGATATAATCAAGAGTGAATATACCAAAAGAGGTGCAAAATGAGATTCATCTCCAACAGCGTTGCGGATACCGAAAAACTGGGCAGCGCTTTTGCGAAAATTCTTAAACCCGGAGACATTGTTGCCTTTACCGGCGATCTTGGCGCAGGAAAAACAGCTTTTATCCGAGGTATGGCATCAGGGCTTGGTCTTGCCGGCAGGGTCACCAGCCCCACATATACCATCGTCAATGAGTATATCGGTGCTGTTCCCCTGTTCCACTTTGATCTTTACAGGCTCAGCGGTTCTGATGATTTGTACGATATCGGATGGGAAGACTATATTTCAAGAGGCGGTATCTGTGCTGTTGAATGGTCAGAGCGCGCCTTGGACGAGCTTTCCGGCTGCATAAATGTAAGTATCAGTCGTTTATCAGACGAACAACGTTGTATAGAAATAGAAGGAGTGGATGAAGATGCTTTGCCTTGCCCTTGAATGTTCTGCCAAGTCAGCTTCGGCAGCACTGGTAAAGGATGGTCAATTATTGGCGCAATACTATCAGCATAGCGGACTTACTCATAGCCGCACTCTCCTTCCGATGGTCGAAAATATCCTATCCAACACTGAACTGACGCTGGACGATATAACCTGTATCGCAGTATCTCATGGTCCCGGTTCTTTTACCGGGCTGAGAATTGGCATATCAACTGTTAAGGGGCTTTGCTGGGGCAAAGATATCCCCTGCCGCGGCGTTTCCACATTGGAAGCCATGGCATATAATCTTGTGCATCATACAGGGTTGATATGCTGTGTAATGGATGCGAGAAGAAACCAGGTTTACAATGCTCTTTTTCTTTCAGATGGAAAAAAGCTCACCAGACTTTGCGATGACCGTGCCATTTCAACCGCAGAGTTGGACACAGAACTGTCCGGTTACGGCAAAAAGACCTTCCTCGTTGGAGATGGTACCGATCTTTGCAGTCGTGAACTGAAATACCAAAACCTTGTTCTTCCACCTCAGCAGCTTAAAATGCAGTCTGCCTACGGAGTCGCCATGGCTGCTGCGGCTGACGGTGATTATTGTTCTGCTTCCGAGCTTACTCCCAGTTACCTTAGGCTGTCTCAGGCAGAACGTGAACGAATGGAAAGACTTCAAAATCAGAAATAATGAAACAATGAGGTGTTTTTAATGGGAAAAGTTACTGTATACGACCATCCGCTTATCCATCATAAGCTCTCTATCATTCGAAACAAGGATACACTTGTAAAAGACTTTAGAGAAATAGTCAGCGAGATAGCAATGTTCATGTGTTACGAAGCTACAAGAGATCTTCCCACCGAAGAAGTGGAAATCGAAACTCCTGTAGCTCCCGGAAAATTCAGAATGCTTTCAGGCAAAATGCTTGCTGTTGTCCCCATTCTCCGAGCCGGTCTTGGAATGGTAGACGGTATGCTTGCGATGATCCCTTCAGCCAAAATCGGTCACATTGGACTTTATCGCGATCCCGAAACCCTTGAGCCTGTGGAATACTATTGCAAGCTCCCCACCGATATATCTGATCGTGAAGTATTTGTTGTCGATCCCATGCTTGCCACCGGCGGTTCCGCTTCCGCTGCCATCACCTTCCTTAAAGAGCACGGCTGCAAGAGCATACGCCTTATGAACATCATTGCAGCGCCTGAGGGCATTAAAGTCATTCAGGAGCAGCACCCCGATGTTGATATATATGTAGCGGCTGTTGACGAGTGTCTCAACGATCACGGATACATCGTTCCCGGTCTCGGAGACGCAGGAGACAGAATATTCGGTACAAAATAAGATAATTCATTTCAGAAACGGAAAGCTTATTTGGCAGCTCCAATTCAGAAAACACAGCCGTCACAAATGATTTTTTTGCTCCAAGCCACGGTTTTTTTATGAAATAAACCAATTATTCCTGTGAAAGAATATCTTGCATGGAACAAAAATCTCTATTTGAGCCGCGCTAAATGCGTTTTGCCCTCCTGTATTCGCAGGAGGGCAAAATCTATGTTTTCTTATTCGCAACTGCCTTTTGCTTCCGTTTTTTTGTTGAAATGATGTAATTCTTGGACTATAATATTGATAATAAGACAGGAGGTAATGCTATGGTTTTGGCAATGGACGTAGGAAACAGCAATATTGTATTGGGGTGTATAGACAATGGTAACATCAAATGCATCTGCCGCATGGCAACTGATAAGCACAAGACCGGTGACCAGTACGGCTACGAGATAAAAAATCTGCTCGGTATGCACTCGGTAGAGCCTGAAGATATCGACGGCTGCATCATTTCCTGTGTTGTACCTTCATTGACCGATTCCATTGCTCAGGGCATCAAACTTGCGCTTAAAGTAGACGCTCTTATAGTTGGTCCCGGTATAAAAACCGGTCTGAATATCAGGATGGATAACCCCACTCAGGTAGGCGCCGATCTGGTCGTTGAATCTGTTGGCTGTATCCACAAGTACGATCTTCCTGTTATCATAATCGACCTTGGAACCGCAACGACCATGGCTGTTATCAATGCCAAGGGTGAGTATATCGGAGGCGTTATCTGCCCGGGTGTAAACCTGTCTCTGACTGCCCTCTCCACCGGAACCGCTCAGCTTCCCGACATCAGTCTTGAAGTTCCAAAGCGGATCATAGGCAGCAACACAGTAGACAGTATGCGGAGCGGTCTTGTTTTCGGCATGGCTTCCATGATAGACGGCATGGCAGCGCGCATGGAAGAAGAACTTGGTCAAAGCGCAACTGTTGTCATGACAGGCGGAGCCGCATCACTGATCTCACCCGTCTGTAAGCGTGAGATCATTCTTGACGAAAACCTTATACTTGAAGGACTGTACCTGCTATATCAGAGAAACACATCAGACAGGAGACACCACCATGAATAAAACACTTGGAAAAGATATCATCATTCTCGACGGCGCAACAGGTACCATGCTCCAGAAGCTTGGGCTTCAGCCCGGAGAATCTCCCCTTAATATGAACCTCCGTGCTCCTGTACTGGTCAAACAGCTGTATGAAGCATATCTCAAAGCCGGTTCCAATATCATCTGCAGCAATACCTTCTCTGCCAGCGAACACTTTGGAAAAGGCGATGATGTTTCTGAATCATTTAAGGCTGCTATCCGAATTGCCAAAGAAGCAGCAGCTTCTTTTGGCGCATTGGTTGCTGCCGATATCGGCCCTGTGGGTCGTTTGCTGCAATCTATGGGAGACCTTTCTGCCGACGAAGCCTATGACATTTTTCAAAAACAGGCAGTTATGGCAGAAGAAGCAGGGGCGGATATAATCTATTTTGAAACAATGACTGATATTCTGGAATCAAAAATCGGTATCCTGGCGGCAAAAGCTTCCACTTCCCTGCCGGTTTTTGCGTCCATGAGTTTTGAAGCCAACGGCAGAACATTCCTGGGCTGTACACTGCCGTCCATGGCGCTGACCCTTCAGGCAGCCGGTGCTGACGCCATAGGCATAAACTGCTCTGTTGGACCACAGGAAGCTATCTCAATGGCACAGGAGATCGTAAAATGGACTGATCTGCCTGTTATAATCAAACCCAATGCAGGCCTTCCCGCAATTGAAAACGGAACAACAGTTTATAATGTTACCCCGTCTGAATTTGCCGAAACCATGGCAAAACTCCCGGCTGTCGGTGTTTCTCTGTTGGGTGGTTGCTGCGGCACTTCTCCCGAATTCATCAGCGCGTTAGCTGAAGCTGTTAAAAATGCTGTCATCGGGGAGCGGGTCCACCCCAACACTACTGCTCGTTGCTCCTTCTGTGAAGTGGACGAAGACGGTGAGCTTGATTATACTCTCGACTGCAGAGTATCAAAGGAAGCAATGGAAGCTTACGAAGATACTGACGAACTTATTGATCTTGCTTTGGATAGCGAAGAGGATGTCCTCGTTCTTTGCGTAGACGGGCTTGAAAACGGTCGTGAGCTGCTGAAAAATGCTGTTACCGATATCCAGTTTGCAGCCAGAAAGCCTTTGGTCATTGAGTCAGATGATCCGGGCATGATCGATTATATTGACCGATATTACAGAGGAAAGCTTTAAGAATTGATAGACATGCTTCGAATAATGTCACGTCTCAGGCGTGACATTATTCTTTTTTCCAGCCTTGAAATATATGATTGAGAAATCCCCATTTTTTCCGCTACTTCTTTTTGTGTCTGCTCCTTTTGCCCGCCTATACCATACCGCATTACCACAATGTCTCGTTCCCGATCGCTCAACCTGTCCAATGCTTCAAACAGCAGCTGCTTATCTGCGTCATCCTCCAACGGACGCATGACTGTATCATTCTCGGTACCAAGCACATCAGAAAGCAGAAGCTCATTTCCATCGTAATCAGTGTTAAGCGGTTCGTCAAAAGACACCTCCGTTTTCTGACTGTGTGTCTTGCGAAGGTACATGAGGATCTCATTTTCGATGCATCTTGAAGAATATGTTGCCAGCTTTATTTTTTTATCGGGCTTAAAAGTATTCACCGCTTTGATCAGACCTATCGTTCCAATAGAAATCAGATCTTCAATATTAATGCCGGTGTTTTCAAAGCGTTTTGCAATGTAAACTACAAGGCGAAGATTGTGTTCGATAAGTAATGATTTTGCTTCCACATCATCCTGAGCCAGCTTTTCTATTGCTTCTGACTCCTGCTCTGACGACAGAGGCGGCGGCAAAACATCACTGCCACCTATGTAATGTATAGGCTGCGCACGGAGCCCCAATAATTTCAGCAGTAACTTTTTTATCAACATATCATCATCCTCCAATGCATCCTGCGATGGCATCATAACTGCCATCATTACTTAATTTGTTAGGTGAAAAAGCTATAAGACCGCCTTTTATTTCATGTCCATCCAGCTTTACGCTGTCACATTTTATCGCCAGCATAAGACCTCCGCTATTTCCTACAGAGGAAAAAGGAATGAGTCTTGGTTTAGCTTCCGGATGGCTTCCTTTAAGTTTTTCAAGCAGCAGCACCGGATCACGCTCGGGCATGATCTCGGCAAGCCTCGTCAACACCTCCATTCCAACTACAGTAACAGGGGCATTGGTCATCGGATCTGTAAGACTGTTGCCTGTGTCACAAAGGTATTTGAGAGAAACATTCTTTCCCAGTGCTGATATTTCAGCCGTTCCAAGACTTCTGTTGAACTGAGAAGCTGTCCTCCTGTAAACAGAGCTGAGAACAACATATACTACCGCCGTAACAACTATCAGAGTCTTAATGTCCACCGGAATATACAATGTGGAGATGTTAGCAAGAAGATTCCCTCCCATAAGCGATACCATCATAGCCGCTCCGGCAAAGGCTAAGGATACGCCAAATGTCATTACTGTTAGTTTGATAGTCTTACCGCTGAGTCCGAAGGCAATTGCTGTCATCACAAAGCACACCACAAGTTTTCCACCCGTTCCTGACAAAAAGTAAAACCATGGAAAAACAACAGCCGCAGCATAAAGCGAACCAACAAAAGCTGCAACGAAAAGTCTTATTCTCGAGTAGATAACACCACTTATCCTTGCTGTTGAAAGCAGGATGAGATAATCTATTATCAAATTCAGCAAGATCAAACTGTCCAAATATATGGTCATCGCAACACCTCCATAGCGCTATTATATTTGGACAAGAATAAAAAACAGGTCAAAAAAAGCCCCGATGCAAAAATAACTTGCATCGGGGTCAATTAATCAGATCACAGTCCTCTGGCAAACTCGCTTCGAATGGCAGTCTTACCTTCAATGGCACTTTGCAGCATAGCAGAAAGCTTTTCCTTGTCGTCGGTGAGCGTACCTTTTATTGGCAAATAATTGGAAGCATGGTCGGAAGTAAAGTGCAGTTTTTCAACAGTCAGATTGTCAATAAGCTTTTTTGTCTCCATCAAGGATTCAACGGCGCTCAAAACCTGAAACTTTCCCTGAACTATCTCACCATAAAGCTTTGTTCCGGGTACAGGCGTATAGTTCATGGAAGACAGGTGATTGGGCTGCATCTTGTTGACGATGTCTGCTGTGGCCAGGATGTGTTCATCAGAACGTTCAGTTCCGCCAAGACCAACAAGAATAATTGCCCAGAGGTCTATTCCCGCCTCCACAAGTCTTCTGCCTGCTTCAAGCATGGTAGCAGCATCAACGCCTTTATTCGTGTGTTTCAAAACATAGTCGCTGCCGCTTTCAACACCAAGATATGCTCTGCCCAAGCCTGCATCAGCCAGTTCTTTCAGTTCGGAAGGAGACTTGGTAAGCGTACTTCTGGGACCGGCATATGTGGAAATAAGCCGTGCATAAGGAAAACACTGCTTCAATTTTTCAATTATTTTCAGAAGTTCGTCAGTTTTTATAATGATCGCATCACCGTCACAGAGGAAAATCTTCTCATAACGGTTATATATCATTGCAGATTCTTCAATATCACGAAGTATATCATTTGTAGGTCTGATCCGGAAATTCTTGTCCTTATACATACCGCAGAAAGTGCATCCATTATGGCTGCAGCCAATGGTAGCCTGGATCAAAAAACTGCGCCATTCACCTGGCGGACGATATACATTGCCTTCGTATTCCACTAATATCATTCCCTTTCAATGGATTTAATTCTTTTTTCAACATTTGACCGTGCCAGCATAACTTCGTGACCACAAGTAAGACATTTCATTTTAATGTCGGCACCGGTTCTAAGCACCTGCCAGCTATAGCTTCCGCAGGGATGTGGTTTTTTAAGTATCAGTTTGTCGCCAATTTTAATATCCATAATCAGCTCCTGAAGTTGGAAAATCAAGTATAAACATATTTTGGCTGGGGAAAACTCCTTTTAGAAAGATGAACTGAAACGTTCAGCAAGCGAAAGGAAGAAAAACATGAACAGAAAAATCTCAGCCGAATTCGACAGCGCGTACCTTGCAGACAGAGCGTACGGAAGGATCAAGTCTTCCGGCATAACAGCTGCCGGGATAAAGTATTCCCACAGAAACATCTCTGCGGAACCGGGACTTTTCATATCCTATCCTTACCCTCGTCAGGAACATTCATATTACAACAATCTATCCTTTGGGCTGCCTGAAACCACAGGAACAAGCATAAGGATGGATACAACGATCCTTGGCGTGTTTGGTGATTCCGGCGGAAGCAGAGACAGCGTAAGAATGGAAGTCGTGGTAGATGACCGGGATCTGAAGCGCGCAAGAAGCATTCTTATCAACAGCGGCGCAAGAAGCATACGCAGTATCAGCTGAAATGGAGAGGAATATGAATAGATACCTGCCCGAAGGAATGGCGTTACATACGCCTGAAAACAAGGACTATATCACTACTCATGGACTTCACAGAGCCATGGCTGAAAACAGAATAATCGAAGCTCCCGCCATAGTATGCACCACCGGACATGACCTTAATGTCCGCCTTGGAGACTCTATTGGCGTAATTCCAAGAGACATGGCAGCACTCGGGATAACAGAAGGTGTTACTCGGGATATCGCAATTATCTCAAGAGTGGGAAAACCAGTGTGTTTTAAGGTCCACAGCACTGAACCCGAAATACTGCTCTCACGGCGTGACGCTCAGGAAGAAGCGCTGAACTGGTTCCTCGAAAACCTGAATCCGGGAGATATTCTCCCCTGCGTAGTGACCCACACTGCTGCTTTCGGTGCGTTTGTTGACATTGGGTGCGGAATAATCGGGCTGATAGGGATAGAAAATCTTTCAGTTTCCAGAATTGCCCACTCGTCAGACAGAGTATACGCAGGTCAGCACATTTTCGCGGCTGTTCTTACAATTGACAAAGCTGCCAGACGAATTACCCTGACCCACAAGGAACTGCTTGGAACATGGCAGGAAAACGCCGATATGTTCCAAACCGGAGAAACGGTATCCGGCATAGTCAGAGGGAAAAAGGACTATGGTTTATTTGTTGAGCTGACACCGAATCTGTCGGGTCTGGCAGAATACCGGGAGGATATCAATGAAGGCGACTGGGTGTCTGTTTATATCAAGTCAATTATCCCTGAAAAAATGAAGATCAAATTAATAATAATCGACAAGACTTCTGCTCATCCCAAGCCAAAAGAGCTGAAATACTTTACTGATTCCGGTTCTATACGTTCATGGAATTACTGTACGGAAGAAAGCGGAAGATCTATCCCCGGTACAGTTTTCTATTGATCCCCTTTTATAGTATCCCAATATTTCTTTGCGGCCTGTTCAGTTTTGTTCAGGCCGTATTTATAATACTGTCTGTCTTTTATCTCATCAGGCAGATATTGCTGCTGAATGTAATTATTATCATAACTGTGAGGATACTGATATGTAAGTCCCCTGCCCATTTCTTTGGCACCGCTGTAATGAGCATCCTTCAAATGAGCCGGGATATCTCCGCTTTTACCGCTGCGAATATCATCCAAAGCAGCATCTATGGCGCACACACCGGAGTTCGATTTTGGCGCTGTACACAGCAGAATGACCGCGTCGGCAAGGGGTATACGAGCCTCGGGAAGACCGAGCTGCAAAGCGCTGTCCACACACGATTTCACTATGGAAAGAGCCTGAGGATATGCAAGCCCTATGTCCTCAGCAGCAGTTACCAGTAATCTGCGGCACGCAGACGGCAGATCTCCCGCCTCAAGCAGACGGGCAAGGTAATGTATCCCCGCATTGGGATCAGACCCTCTTATGGATTTCTGAAAAGCCGAAAGTATATCATAGTGAGAGTCCCCATCACGGTCGTATCGCATTGAGGATTTCTGCGACACAGCTGTACAGTCAGCCAAAGCGATAGTCATTATACCATCTTTGGCTCTGTTTGCCTGACAGATCAGTTCAACCGCGTTGATGGATTTTCTTACATCACCGCCACATGCTGATGCAATATGATATGTGCATCCAGCTTCACATTCAATTTTGCAGCCCAGTTTTTTCTCCATCTGAGCAAAAGCCCGTATAACAGCCTTTTCTGTCTCCGCAGCAGATACTTCCTTGAATTCAAAAACAGTGCATCGGCTGAGGATAGCATTATAAACGTAGAAATATGGGTTTTCGGTAGTGGACGCTATAAGAGTGATCTTGCCGTTTTCGATAAACTCCAGCAGCGACTGCTGCTGTTTCTTATTAAAATACTGGATCTCATCAAGATAAAGCAAAATGCCGCCGGGAGCAAGGAAGGTATCAACATCACCAATTATTGCTTTAATATCGTTGATAGATGCTGTTGTAGCATTAAGTTTATGCAGCGTCCTGTTGGTTTTTGCCGCAATGATGTTGGCCACGGTGGTTTTGCCGCAGCCGGAAGGTCCATAAAAAATCATATTCGCGGAAGACCCGTTCTCAATAAGTCTGCGCAAGACAGAGCCCTTTGAAAGGATATGCTCCTGCCCTACAACATCATCAAGACTTTCAGGACGAATTTCATCTGCCAAAGGACGATACATAGCATTACCTCAAATCGTAATTATAGCTTGCGGTGCGCCCGTAAGCGCACCGCAGCGGATTTGATTAATAAATAGGATACTTTTCGGTCAGCTTACCAACTCTGGCACGGATCTCATCGGCCTTGTTTTCAAAGTCAACAACAGTGAGATAGATAAGCTCTGCGATCTCTTCCATATCTTCGGGGGTGAAGCCGCGGGAAGTAACAGCAGGAGTACCGATACGAACACCGGAAGTTACAAAGGGGCTTCTGGGATCGTTGGGTACCTTGTTCTTATTAACAGTGATGTATACCTCATCAAGACGCTTTTCAAGTTCCTTACCGGTAACATCAAAGTTCTGAAGGTCTACCAGCATCAGATGGTTGTCGGTGCCGTCGGAAACAAGCTTAAAGCCGCGCTTGACAAGACCGCCGGCAAGAGCCTGTGCGTTTGCAATGACCATCTTCTGGTACTCTGCAAATTCAGGCTTGAGTGCTTCACCAAGAGCTACAGCCTTGGCAGCGATAATATGCATCAGAGGACCGCCCTGTGTTCCGGGGAACACCGCGCTGTTGATTTTCTTTGCGATTGCTTCGTCGTTGCTGAGTATCATGCCGCCACGAGGACCACGCAGGGTCTTATGAGTTGTGGTGGTAACAACATCAGCATAAGGAATGGGACTGGGATGAAGACCAGCTGCGACCAGACCGGCAATATGAGCCATATCTACCCAAAGATATGCGCCAACTTCCTTGGCGATCTCGGAGAATTTTTCAAAATCGATAATGCGGGGATATGCGGAAGCACCGGCAACGATCATCTTTGGCTGGCATTCATGGGCAACACGGCGCAGCTCATCATAATCGATGCGACCGGTATTTTCATCAACACCGTAAGCTACGATATTGTAATACTTGCCGGAGAAATTAACGGGGCTGCCGTGGGTAAGATGACCGCCATGGTCAAGGTTCATACCAAGAACGGTATCACCGGGTTCGCACAGAGCCATATAAACAGCATAGTTTGCCTGAGCGCCACTGTGGGGCTGAACGTTAGCATAATTGCAGCCATAGAGTTTCTTTGCTCTTTCGATAGCAAGATCCTCAGCAATATCAACGCATTCACAGCCACCGTAATAACGTTTGCCGGAATAACCCTCTGCATATTTGTTTGTAAGTACAGTACCCATAGCAGTCATAACTGCTTCGCTGACTATATTCTCAGAAGCGATAAGCTCTATGTTTCTGCTCTGACGTTCATATTCCTTCTGTATCGCGCTGCCCAACTCGGGATCAGCCTGCTGAAGGAAAGAAATAGTTTCTTTGACCATCGATACTTCTCCTTTCAGAAGCTTATATTAAATTCACAAAACGATTATAACATTATTTTATAAAAACACAATCAAAATTTTAATGTAAGTACGTCGATTATCTGCTAATATTATGATATACTTCTAAAAAACCCACATTCACTACCACCACTGAGGTAAACTATGAAATCTAAAAAGGATATATCAGCAATAATCGAACTGCTGAAGCAAGACTATCCCCTTGCCTATTGCGAGCTTACATACGAAAAAGATTACGAGCTTTTGTTTGCAACGCGCCTGTCTGCTCAGTGTACGGATAAACGTGTCAATCAGGTCACCCCTGAACTTTTTTCAAAATATCCTACTCTGCAATCGCTGGCAGATGCCGATATCGATGATATTGGCGAAATAATCCACTCCTGCGGTTTCTATCGCACAAAAGCAAGAGATATCGTCCTTGCTTCCGCAATGCTCCTGACCGAGTTCGGCGGCAAGGTTCCGGACAATATGGACGACCTTTTAAAGCTTCCCGGCGTTGGAAGAAAGACTGCCAACCTGATTCTGGGTGATATTTTCGGTCAGCCTGCCGTTGTTGTAGACACTCACTGTATCCGTCTAGTAAATAAGATAGGTCTTGCATCGGGAAAAGACCCGGAAAAACTTGAGTACGCGCTAAAAGAAATAATCCCGCCTGAAGAACAGTCAGACTTCTGCCATCGCCTTGTGCTTCATGGCAGAGCAGTGTGCATCGCAAGGCGTCCCCGGTGCGAAAACTGCTCAATCAGAATGTACTGCGACGAATACACATCAGGCAGACAGGACGCATAATTTTCCTTATATGTCAGATAATAACCCCGTAGAAAGAACCATCTTGATATGGAGGTCATTATCGTGAATGCAAAAATAAAAAGAATACTTGCCCTTTGTATGTCTGCGGCCGTTCTGCTCAGCGTAACAGCTTTGGCGGCAGACATAACAACCTCGTACGATGTTCCTGCCGTTCTGTCCGGCGTGCTTGACTCTGAACTTGCAGGCATCGTTCTTACGGAGGTTCCTGCTGCCTATAAAGCAGTTCTTTCCAACGGAAAACGGCAGCTCAGTGCAGGTGATGCCATTTTAAGCTTAGACTTTGAAAACGTGTCAGTTATCCCCATGGCACAGGCTGATATTACCGCTCAGTTGTGCTATATCCCCGTATATGCAGACGGAACGCTGGGTGAAGAATCCTCTATAGATGTAGGCATTTTTTCAAAAAAGAACAGCGCTCCTACTGCTGATGATCTGAATTTTAAAACCTACAAAAATATCGCCATCACCGAGAGTTTCAGCGCTACCGATCCCGACGGAGATACCGTTACCTTTGAGATCACCGCCGCACCTAAGCGAGGTGAAGCTGTGATGCATGATGACGGAAGTTTTACCTATACTCCCAACAAAAACAAAGTCGGCAAGGACAGCTTTACCTATACCGCCACAGACAGTAACGGCAATATTTCCGAACCTGCAAATGTTGAGATAGAAATAACAAAACCCACTTCCAAACTCACCTATGCAGACATGGAAGGAGAAGCTTCCTATTATGCCGCTCTCAGGCTCAACGAAGCAGGAGTATTTACGGGTGAAAAACTTGGCAACGAATACTTTTTTAAACCCGAAGAGCTTGTGACCCGCGGCGAATTTTTGACTGCGGTAATGTGTCTTACAGATACCGAGGTTTCCGAAGATATAGCTTCTTCCGTTTTTGCCGACGATGACGTGACCCCCACATGGGTCAAGCCATATATAACCACAGCGCTGCAAAACGGAATAATATCCGGTGTTACTACAACTGAGGGTGAATTGGTATTCCGCAGTCAGGCATATCTTACAAAGGCCGAAGCTGCCGTTATTATTGATAATATACTCGGTCTTGGAAACAGTGCTCAGGTAATCGCCTACGACGACGCTGTGCCTGCCTGGGCTGCACAGGCCGCCGCCAATCTGACAAATGCCGGTATCCTGAAACACATGCAGATGACCGGCATCAGCAGTACCATGACCCGTGCCGATATGGCAGTTATGCTGTCTTCAATGATGGATGTTATGGAAGAAAATAAGACCGGGCTTCTGTCGTGGGTGTTTGAATAACGTATTTGCGGGATGTTCCGATTGAACATCCCGCTGTTTTTATGTATAATTATAAAGATCAAATTAAAGGAATGAAAAACATGAAAGCATACGAAAGATTCTTGAAATATGTTACGGTACACACAACAAGCGATGAAGACAGCAAAACAAGCCCTTCTTCGATGCGGCAGTTCGATCTGGCAAATATGCTTGCAGATGAACTGCGGTCACTCGGCATTGCTGATGCTTATGTGGATGAATTCTGCTACGTATATGCCCACATCCCTGCATCGCCCGGCTGCGAAAACGCAAAACGCATCGGATTTATTGCTCATATGGATACCGCTCCTGATTTCTGCGGTGAAAACGTTTCGCCTCAAATCATAGAAAACTATGATGGAAAAGACGTAGTTCTCGGCAACAGCGGACGTACTTTGAAAGTATCTGATTTCCCGCACCTGCCAAATCTCAGGGGACGCACCCTTATTACCACAGACGGTACAACACTCCTTGGCGCAGATGACAAGGCAGGCGTAGCAGAGATAATGACTATGGCGGAAATACTCATGTCAGGAAATACCGCACACGGTCCTGTCTGCATATGCTTTACTCCCGATGAAGAGATCGGTCGCGGTACAGAGCATTTTGATCTTAAAGCTTTTAATGCGGATTTTGCATATACTCTGGACGGCGGTGAAGCCGGTGAGATAGTGTACGAAAACTTCAATGCAGGTGCTGCCGATTTTGAAATAAACGGTTTCAATATTCATCCCGGAGAAGCCAAAGACACCATGATAAACGCGCTTCTTGTAGCGACCGAGTTAAATTCAATGCTCCCTTCCGGTGAAACTCCGAGAGATACCGAGAGATATGAAGGCTTCTTCCATCTGGTTCGTATTGGCGGCACCGTTGAAAAAGCATATGTATCCTATATCATCCGTGACCACAGCGCGGAGATCTTCAAAGCCAGAAAGCATACAATGGAGCACATTGAGAAGCTTCTGAACGAAAAGTATGGTGACGGCACTGTAAAACTTATACTTTCAGATCAGTACCGCAACATGGAAGAAATGGTGCGCCCGCATATGCACCTTATCGAAAACGCAAAGGCCGCCATGGACGAGCTTGGCATTGTACCTTTTACCGAGCCCATTCGCGGCGGTACCGACGGTGCGACCCTCAGCTATATGGGACTTCCCTGCCCCAACCTTGGTACCGGTGGATATGCCTTCCATGGTCCCTTTGAACATATCACAGTTGAAGGAATGGACAACGCATTGGCAATTGTAATGGGAATAATCAAAAAATACGCTGTCTGATACTTATAAAAACAAAAGCTGTCATCTCTCCCTTGCTTACGCCTGGTTAGAAATGACAGCTTATTATTATTTAATTAGTAGCTCCAGGTCTCCTCAAGGCTCTTGAAAGGCTCGGGAATTCTGGGCATTTCAACCTGCAGACGGGTTGCGCTGTAATCAGTGAAGCGACCGGGTTCGTCCTTTTCGACAGATACGCTGCCGCCCATAGCGGGGGAAGCGCCCTTCATGGCTTCTTTCTTTTCTTCTTTCTTCTCTTCCTTGTTTTCTTCGGGAGGAGGACCCATGGGCATTCTGGGCTTTGTCCAGTCACCGGTGTCGCCATTGGTGGACATATCCATGCAGATAAGCAGGCGCAGGAATTTCCATTCGCCGTCTTCATAAATGAAGTCGCCGCCGTATTTTTCCCACATCCAGGCTACATCCTGCACGTCTCTGCCTGTATCTGCACGAAGAGCAAAGCCGGGAGTATACCAAACACCCTTTGCGCTCATGCCGTCTTCAGCGATCTCGATGACGCTGGAGGCAAGAACGTGAACAGGCATCTCGGCAAGACGACGTCCATCGATCTCTTCAAGCTTTTCAGCATACTCGGGATGGATCTCAAGAACCTGCTGTTTCTGCAGGGCAGCCATTTCGTACTTGTCGTCACCGGCATACATGGGCAGCAGCTTGTGCAAGCCCTGCCAGCGACCGAAGTTCTGAGACCAGATGACCTCATCGCCTCTCTTCTGGGACCAGAGAGTGGTGACTTCTTCCCTGTTCATGTCTGCCGCATGATAATATGTATGGCGGGACATCAGGTTTTCAATTTCAAGAACGGCATACGCCTTGTGAGCTCTCAGTTCAAAATCTGTCATTTATTTACCCTCCTTATTGAGGAACGGTTCGGGACCGTAGCTTACAGTCTCGCTGAAGGTTGCATAAGGTGTGGGGAAAGGCGGATAGTTGGGCCAACCGAATTTGGGATCGGTGATGCCGGGAAGGCGCAGAACGTTGGGGTCGGGTTCCGGCTCGCCTCCGGGAGGAGGACCTCCGGGACCTTCCTTGGGATCGGACAGCTTGGTGCCAAACTGCATGGAGAAGTCTGTACCAACAAAGAAGTGCCAGATCTTCCATTCGCCGTCTTCCTTAATAAAGTCGATAGCATAGCGTTCATGCATCCAGTTTACGCCGCCGTCGGGACCGCTGCCATAACCGGGAGTATACCACATGGCTTGAGCAGTCTGACCGTCGTCTGCGATCTCGATAAGAGGAGTGGTAAGGGTATGCATAAACAGCTCACCGGGCTTGGGTTCAGCGCCGATATGAGGCTCAACATAGTACTTGATAAGTGTCTCGCGACCCATCTGATAGCCGCCGTTGTTTCCCCAGGAAACATCGTCACGTTTGCTCCAGATGGTTTCAAACTCTTCGGGATGCATTCCCCAGGAGTGATAATAAGCATGACGTCCCATGACATTCTTTATCATATAGGCATCGTATGCTCTGGTTACCTGTTCTTCAGCAGTAAATTTCTTGCTCATACAAAATGCCCTCCTTAATAGCTGAATGTATCGGCAAAGGTCTTGTATTCAACAGGCATTTCGGGCTTTCTGGGAGAAGCGGTTTCATTGCTGAGCGAAGTAAAGAAAGCGCCTTCTTCAGAGTAAGCGGGCTGAGCGATTCCGGAAACGGAAATATCACCCTTTACGTTGTTGAATTTCTGACCAACGGGAGTTACAAAGTCGGTGAAGAACTGCAGATGCCACAGCTTCCAAACACCGTTTTCCTTAACAAAGTCTGCGCCGTAACGACCCATGCGCCAGTAGGCTGCGATGCCATCGTCAGTAACGACAGTCTGTTCGCCGTAGCAGTACCAGACGCCTTTGGCAGTCTCGCGGTCATATGCCAGCTCGATAAGAGGTGTAGTGGCGTTAAGAACTTCGTTGTAGCCTGCGCCGAAGGTATCCTTTTCAGGCAGGGAACCCAGTTCCTGAGGATATCTTTCTCTCATGAGGGCATTGGCTTTATCAGTAACGGCATTCTGGTAATCAACGAACCAGCTCTTAACAGCTTCAGTACCGATGTATTTACCATCGTTCAAGGTAAGTGTAGGCTCATTTTCTTTGCACCAGAGGGTCTCCCATGCGTCGGAATAGCGACGATAGGACATAAGGAACACCAGCTTGCCCATGATATTCTCAACGGCACGCAGGTCTTCAAGCCGCTCGATCTTCTCAAGGGGCGTGAAATCGGGATGCTTGTACAATTTAGGCTTCCTCCTTATTTTAATTTCAAGTTACATTATATTTGCAAAACAGAAAATCATCAACCATCACAAAACGTTATGCGGTATCACTTGTGTCTTTTAATGGTTTTAATCAGCCAAAGACAAGAGGAGGCAGGATCGCCTGCCTCCTCTTTGGGGTTTATTACTTGGCAAGATATCTTTCGTAAGCAGTCTGATTAATTTCTGCTACAGTTTCATATCCCATGGAAATAATGTTTTCAACATACTCATCCCAAGCAGCGTCGATATCAACTTCACCCATAATGAATTTAAGCATCATTTCTTCCTGATAGGTCTGAATATCAGTCTGGATAGTTGCTATGAGGCTGTTTTCTTCGGTGGTAAGATTATAGGAAGGAACGGTATGTTCGCTGCTTGTGAAGTTGCTCATCCAAACATCTACGGCTTCCTTCTGCTCATCATTATATGTGAGCTGGTTTACAGAAAGGTCGTTCAGACAGGGGAAGCCGGGATTGATGAACGCGCTCTGGGCACCCTGCATACCAAGGGCATGGTTCAAAACAAAGTCGGTGAACTTGTAGGAGCCATCCTCTTCGATATAATAAGTCTCATCCTTTATACCATAGTTGCCAAGGATCATGCCTTCGTCAGAGAACATATAGTCGATAACACGGAGAGTTGTCTCAATATCGGTGCAGCAGGTGGAAACAGACAAGGTATACTTATCGGCAACGAGCTGAGGAATGGTGCCTGTGGTCAGTACCTGATTTTCATCCTTCAGGATCTGAGGCATGGCAACAAGCTTAAAGTCAGGGTTGGTGGAGTTCTTGACGTAGGTAGAGATAGATGCAACGTCCTCAACGAACATACCGCCAAGGTCCTGATAAACCAGTTCCTGAGGAGGCTTTGTTTCACTGTAATCGTTGGAAAGGAAGTCTTTTTTGATATATCCCTTTTCCCACCATTCATGAACCTTCTTATAGTAGTCTTTCATATTATCGCCAAGGCTATTGTCAACGATCTTTCCGTCAACAGCTTTGGAACCGGTTTCAAATACGCTCTGGAGCATACGGCATTCGCCTGTAGCAAGCATAACATAAGGGTCAGTAAGGTTAAGCTCGGTCAAAAATGCCTCAAGAACGGTTTCCATTTCGGCAAGAGTATTGGGCATGGACAAACCAACCTTATCAAGGAAGTCCTGACGGATCCACATGCCCTGATCGGTGTAGTAATACTCATTATACAGACCGGGAACAGCGCTCATCTGTCCTGCGTCGTCCAAAAGTGAACGGCGAATTTCTTCATTGTCGCCTATGGCATATGCAAAGTTAGGCATATAGTCGTAAACATAAGGCCAA
This sequence comes from uncultured Oscillospiraceae bacterium, assembly GCA_964541215.1. GTDB lineage: Bacteria > Bacillota > Clostridia > Oscillospirales > Oscillospiraceae > SIG469. The sequence continues at coordinate 5,453 of CAZIPP010000004.1, read as the reverse complement.
ATATCGATCAAAACTTCATCTTCAATAGCTTTGGTTCCGCCGCCGGTATACTTGCTGGCAGCACCCTGCAGCATATCGGGATATTCTCCGCTTACAACAAGAAGATTGAATTTTTCACCGGAAGTCTCTGTATCGACCCAGGTAACATCAAGAGCAACACCGGTTGCTTCCTGAAGCGCTACGAAGGCACCACTGTCCTGAGGTTCGCAATATGTGGCAAGGAAGGGAGGCCACGCCTGCCAATAGGTCAGGGTGTCGGTTCCGGTATTAAGCGGGTATATAGCGCTGTTGTCGGGCGGAGCGTCTACGAGAGCTTCAGTCTCAACTTCGGGAGCTTCCTCCACGGCAGCTTCCTCCTCCGGAGCTTCGGCATCATCTGCCGTTTCTACGGATGCAGACTCTTTTACGGGAGAGGTCTCCTCCGCAGCGGGAGCAGCTTCTTTTTTTGCGCAGCCTGAGAACATGGCGAGCAGCATAACAAAAGCAAGAAGCATACAAGTCAATTTCTTTTTCATTCTAGATCTCCTTTCATTTAATTGCGTTTTCGCACTATTTGCGTTTTCGCATACGAATATTGTAGTTCTATTCTTCTTATGTAGCAAGCATCATTTTCTGTTAATTTAAATCAAAAACATAAATACAACACAAAATACTGTAGATTTTTTATAATTTCAGCAAAAAAGATGTCCGAGTTTATCGGACATCTTTTTGATAATACTATCTTCTTTGAATCTTATTTTGCCAGGTATCTTTCAAGAGCTGCCTGACGGATCTCCATGATCTCGTCATAACCCATGGATTTGATAGTCTCAACATATTCATCCCAGGTTGCTTCAATATCAACTTCACCCATAATGAACTTCAGAGACATTTCTTCCTGATAGGTTTCGATATCAGTCTGCAAAGTGGCAACCTCGGTGGATTCTTCGGCGCTCAGAGAGAAGTTGGGAACAGTCTTGTCAGAGCTGTTGAAAGTGCTGATCCAAACTTCGACTGCTTCCTTCTGAGCTTCGTCATAGGTCAGCTCGTTTACAGAGAGATCAACCAGTCCGGGAATACCGGGATTGATGAACGCGCTCTGAGCACCCTGATAGCCCAACTGATGGTTCATAATGAAATCAGTGAACATGGGAGTGCCGTCTTCCTGATACTCAAAGGTCTTGCCTTCGATACCAAAGTTGCCAAGGATACGGCCTTCTTCGGTAAACAGATAGTCGAGCATGCCGAGAGCAAGAGGAATTTCTTCATCTTCACAGTTGGTAGAAATGGAAATTGCATACTTTTCAGAAACTTTGGAAGGAATACCGCAGTTATCGAGTATCTGACCTTCTTCAAGAAGCATCTGAGGCATTGCACGAAGCTCAAAGTCAGGATTCTCGTGGTTCTTGCGATAAGTGGAAATGGAAACTACGTCTTCATTATACATACCGCCCATGTCCTGATAAACCAGTTCCTGGGGAGGCTTATTCTGGCTGTAGTCATTTGCCAGGAAGTCATGGTATATATATCCCTTTTCATACCACTCATTCATTTTTATGAAGTAATTCTTGGCATTCTCACCCAGAGAATTATCAACAAGCTTGCCGTCTTCCAAAATGGTACCGGTTTCGTAAGCAGTTCCAAGGAAACCAAGCTGAGGAGAAGCGGCAAGCAGAACGATGGGCTGTGTAAGCTCCAGTTCTGTCTTGAAGGCTTCAAGGACTTCTTCATATTCAGCAAGTGTTACGGGCATATCCAAGCCGACCTTATCAAGGAAGTCCTGACGGCACCAGAAGCCCTGATCCATATAGAAGTAGTCAGAGTACAGACCGTAGATCTGTCCCATCATGCCCTCATCATCCAGCATATAACGACGAATGTTTTCATCATCACCAATAGCATTGCGGAAGGAAGGCATATATTCTTCAACATAAGGCCAGATATCAATAATGACTTCCTCGGCGATGGCTTGAGTTGAACCGCCGGAATACATTTTTACAACACCCTGCATAATGTCAAGGCAGTCTCCGGCCGCAACCATAAGGTTGAAGCGTTCAGACTGAGTTTCGGTATCGACAACAGTAAAATCAAGTTTTACATTGGTTATCTCTTCCAGAACCTTAAAAGTTTCGCATTCATCGGGGCTGCAGAAAGTGGAAAGGAAAGGCGGCCATGCCTGCCAATAGGTAAGAGTGGTCACTTCTTCACAAAGAGGATAAGACAATGGCTCAAGAGGCACATAACCTTCAGCAGCAGGTGCTTCTTCAGCAGCTTCATCTTCCGAGGGCGCTTCTTTTTCTCCTTCGGCAGGAGCTTCAGGCTCAGTCTTGGCGGATTCTTCCGGTGCAGCGGCACTTTCTTCCGGGGTCTCAGCAACGGTCTGTTTTGAAGAGCAGCCGGCAATAACAGAAAAAGCCATCGCAAGAACAAGAAGCAGGCAAATTATTTTCTTAGTCATTTTTGATACTCCTTTCTTATTTAAGCGCAAAAACTATGTTTACATATAAATTATAATGTTCTGCCCGTGACACATCAACGCTCATAAACGTTAATCGACTATCACTTTTCACACTTTCGTCACATTGTTCATTCTTTAATCACATTGTACATGGATACTGCCTGTTCCTGACCGCTGAAAAGCAGATAAAACCGAAATTTAAATGAATAATGATTATTCAGGCAGCCACAGTATAAATATGTGTCTGCCTCATTTTTCGTTTTTCCGTCACATTGTTGCGGCATTGCATTGGCGCAAAAGTGAGCAAATGAATATAAACACGGCTCAAATATGTACAAATAAACTTTTGGTACATAATTGACATTTTTTCTATCAGATGGTAACATTATTAGCACACATTTACACAAAGGAGGAAAATAGAATGAAGTGTACAAAAAGGATCACCGGTATCGCTGTGATACTTGCTCTGATCCTGTCCCTGCTCTCCATGAGCGCTCTCGCCGTTTATACCTATGCTGACAATGATTTCAAACCCGTAGAGGCATACGGTGAGAACTCCCTGTTCATCTCTGATATCCATGCCGAAGGCGCTACCGGCGGCAGACTTGAGCAGCTTCTGAATCTGGCAGACCCCAACAAAGACATTGCTATCATATCCGTTGGCGGCGACTATGAAGCCGGCATGGATTATCGTCTCGGCGATGTGACAGACGAGCGTTCCGGCGCTGCCTGCGTCATTGCTACCACTGCTCTGATCGACAGCTACTATGCCGATTCCGCAAAGCATGCCTGCGCTGATGAAGGCTGCAACGGCACTCATATTTCCATCGTTTACACCAAGGGCAACCACGAATCCGGTAAGTCTGACTGGACCGGCATCAGCGATTACACCTCTGCTGAAGCTATTGCTCTGAACGATGAGATCAACGCAGACTTCCTTGCTTTCACCGAATGGCCCGATTCCGGTCATGTAGCCACTGTTTATGCTGACGAAACCAAGTCCTCTGTTGTTTACTACCTGTATGCCATGGGTTGGCAGTGCAACGGCGGCAACAAGTCCATGCAGTTCAGTGCCGACGAAAACGTTGGTCTGATGAGCGACTTTGAAAAATGGTATGCCGAAACCGGCAACGACGGCAGCATTCCTGTTTTCATCGTTTCCCACAGCCCCATCCACTACTACAATGATCGTCGTACCCCCTACCATGCCGAAAACGCTATCGATACCTTCAACAAGTATCCCAACCTCGTTTTCTGCTGGGGTCACAACCACACCGAACGCGATCCCCTGTATACCACCGTTCTCGAAGCCGGTGATCTGATGACCATTCAGCTCGACGATGGTACCGTTGTTGAAAAAGAGATCCTCTTCTCCTACACCGGTCTTGGCTCCATCCGTGCCAACGGTCACATGAATGAGACCGGCTTCCTTGCTCAGTATAAGGGCATCGGCGAATCCGATCTTACCAAGAAGAGCGTTGACCTGACCTTCTACTTCCTTGAAAACAGCGAAACCATGAAGGTTCTTGAAAGCAACGGCAACCCCCTGGTCGATGAAGATACCACCATCAACTTCTATGATCCCGCTGTTATCTCCAGAGCCGCTGTTGAACTGGCTGCTCCCGAAGCAGGCGTGGCTCCCGCTGCCGAAGTTGAATTCAGTGACCGCTTCAATGCAAGCGTAAACTGGTCTCCCGCTGTTGACGGCGCTTTCGCTCCCGGCACCGCTTACACTGCCGAGATCGTTCTGACTGCCGAAGAAGGCTACAGCTTTGCTGAAGCTCCCGAAGTTTATCTGAACGATGCTCTCGTATCCGATGTTAAGGTAGAAGGCAATACCGTTACCATTACCTGCGAGTTTGAAACCACCCTGTACTACACCGACGTTACTGCCGATGCATGGTACTTTGACTATGTTGGCGCACTGTCCGGCCGTGGTGTTATCAACGGTTACAGCGACGGTACATATAAGCCCGGCGGCAATGTGACCTATGGCGAAGCTCTCAAGCTGGTCTGCCTCGCTGCCGGTCTGCCCGAACAGGCAGGTACCGACGATCATTGGGCTGGCGGTTATCTGAAGCTTGCTTCCGCTTACGGCATCCTGCCTGCAAGCACCGATCTTGACGCTTCTATCACCAGAGCCGATGTTGCAAAGCTGGCTTCTCTGCTGCTGAAGTACGAAGCCAAGGGCGCTTCTCCCTTTGCCGACACCGATAACGTTTATGCTGTAGCTCTTTATGAAGCCGGCATTATCGACGGCTATGTCGCTAAAGACGGAACCCGTACCTTTGCTCCCGATGCTACCATCACCCGTGCTGAGGTCTCCAAGATCCTGTATGTCATGCTGGGTCTTGACAAGGCTGAGGAAGCTCCCGAAGCCGAAGTTCCCGTTGCTACCGAAGCTGACAATGGCGAGACCTGCACCGTCACCTTCTCCGACGGTCAGACCTTTGAAGCAACCATAGGCGAAGACTTTGTGTTCTTCTTCCAGTGCGATGCTCCCGGCGACATGGGTGCCCCTGCCGAGGGTGAAGAGGGCGCAGGCATCACCGTTTCCGAAGGCACTGTTACCTATTCCAACGTTGGTCTGGGCGGACCTAACCAATATCCCACCAGCGAAAAGGTGACCATTTCCGGTTTCACCGGTGACATCACCGTTACCATCACCGAAGCTGCCACCAATATGGGTGCCACATATACCATCTACACCGAAGAGGCTGACATAGCTGAGGCTATTGCCTTTGCCGAACAGATGGCTGCCCAGATGGCTGCCAATCCCATGCCCGAGGAGGGCGGCGAACTGCCTCCCGAAATCCCCGCGGCATAACGCTGATGATGCATAAGCATTTTAGCTCCCGCTGCTAAAGCAAACGCAATTAAAATAACGGGTCGGAAAAGTTATTCCGACCCGTTTCAGCGTGTCAAAATAGTCCTTTGGACCATTTTGACACGGTTTCTCATTTTGCTGCATCGCACTCAAACTCCTACAAAAGTAGGAGTTTTCGCACGTTTGCAA
>CAZIPP010000003.1:33470-36205 GCA_964541215.1 uncultured Oscillospiraceae bacterium | reverse complement strand
ATTTCATATTGGACTTTTTTCGCTGACGTTGTCAGCGAACTCTACGAGGTTTTTTTACAGCCCCTTTTTTTATTGAAGGGTTCAGGGAGCAGGGGGCAGGTATACTACCCCACTGATTACCAACAGCACCACCCTATAACACCGTAGGGGTCGCTGCCTTCGGCGACCCGCAAATTACGCATGGTACTAACAAATAATCATAGTAGGGAACGGTCTTGAATGTTCCGATTGTAAGAAAGCAATCATTCCTGATTTCGGAATGATTGCTTTAATGATTTATTCTGCTTCTACCCAGTTGACCTCAGCGGTGGGGCGATAGGGGATATGCAGATATTTTTCCTTATCTGCGTAGCCAACCAGAAGAGCGGTGCGCATATTGCATCCTTCGGGTATGCCGAGTTCTTTGTTGAGGTCATCGGAGACATTGGTGATCTGGCGAAGATAACCACCCCAGCAGGTGGAAATACCTTTGCTCTGCAGCAGCAGTTCTACAGTGGTGGCAGCCACAGCGGTGTCTATAACAGGGTTCAGGGCATCATCGGGAGACCAGCCAACAATAACGCAGGGAGCGTTGCAGGTTATCAGGTTCACGCCCCTGAGATGCAGGTAAATAAGCTCAGGAGCTTCGTGCTTATGCTTCATGCAGTAATCCAGAGCCATGTTGGTCACCTTCTCGGTTTCGTCAAGACCATAAAGGACAGTCCAACGGGTATCGTGCGCGTTCTTGCCGCTGGGAGCATAAGCGGCAGTATCCAGCGCCCACTGTATGATCTCTTTGGGAGGAGGCTCCGGCTTGAAATGACGGACGCTTCTTCGGCTCATAACCAGCTGCTCGATCTCAGTTTCAGGTTTTTCGCGGGTCTGATATTCGATACCCTCGAAGACAACGGCCTTCTTGGGGCAAATGGAAACGCAGTGCATACATTCAATACAGCGGCGACCCTGAAGAATGGAGGTTTTGCCTTCCTTGTACTGGATAACACCCATGGGACATGCTCTGGCACAGCTGCCACAGTTGACACACAGGGCTTCATCTATTCTTACCATATGTACATGCTCCTTAATTGTTTTTTGTAAGTATACCATACAGTAGCTGCAAAAGCAAACACCCCTAATCCCTGAATCCTAAACCCCTCACAAACATAAAAAATCTCCGACCATTGGTCGGAGATTTTTTATGTTTGTGTTATCTTGCCAGATATCTGTCGTAAGCACTCTGCTTGGCGTCGATGCAGTCCTGGAGACCCAGAGCGTACAACTGATCAACGTAAGCGTCCCAACCGGCTTCGATATCAGCTTCACCGTAAACGCACTTGAGCAGGAACTCGGCGGCGTAGGTGTCGATGTCGGCGATCAGGGGATTGTAGATCGCACCTTCGTCTTCGTTCAGATACATGCCGGAAGGCAGATCGTAAGCGCCGTCAACGCCTTCGTTGTACATGGCTCTTGCTTCCAGAGCGTCCTGGTCAAGAGTCATGGCGTCACGACGGTCAGCGTCGAACAGGGAGGGCAGAGCGTTGATGATGTAGGGAACGGTGGCGGCCATGAATTCGATGCCGCTGGTGGGCAGGCCTTCGATCCACTGGGGATCGCCGTTTTCGTCATAATTGAAGCTGATGCCTTCCATACCGTAGTTGTTCAGAACCTGGCCTTCCTTGGTGAACTGGAAGTCGAGGAAGGTGGTCAGGGTGTCAACATCTTCGCAGTTGGTGGTGATGCAGATGGTGTTGCGGCCAGCGCCGTTGGTGGAGTTGGTCTTGAAATGGATGATCTGACCTTCTTCCTTAACGAGCAGGGGGCAGCCAACAAGGTGGAAAGTGGTGTCTTCGCCTTCCATCATGCCGTTGTAGTCAGTGATCCAGTTTGCTTCGGCTGCATACAGACCGACATTGTCGCTGAACAGGTCGGGTTCGCAGTCGGTACCCATTTCGCGGTTGATGAAGTCCTTGGAAATAAGACCTTCCTGATAATACTGAGCCATAACGGTGATCATTTCCTTCAGACCTTCGGTAACGTAAGCACTCTGTACTTCGCCATCGATCTGATAGAAGTGGCTGCCGTTGGTCTTGATATCAAAGGCAGGAACATCGAAACCGCCGGAGAACCAAACACCGGGGTTCAGGCTGGCAGTAAAGTACAGGGGCATGGTGCAGTTGAAGTTGTCGCGGAAAGCGCAAGCTACTTCGTACAGTTCGTCATAGGTGCTGGGAACTTCCAGACCCAGCTGATCCAGCCAGTCTTTACGGATGGCGGGACCGGCACCGGCATAGACCTCATCGTCAAATCCGGTGATATACAGGAATTCGCCTTCATCGCTCAGAAGATCCTTAACAACGCCGGAGTTGTCGATAACGCCCTTGTAAGCAGGCATGTTGTTTTCAACATAGTCGGTCAGGTCATAGATGACTTCGTCGTTCAGAGCCTGAGTAGGACCGCCGCTGTACAAGGTATCAAGACCGACGATCATATCGGTGTAGTCACCGGAAGCGATCATCAGGTTGAACTTTTCAGCTTTTGAGAACATATCGACTTCAACATAGTCGATACGGATGCCGGTGAGCTCAGCCATGTAGTCGGTTACAGGAGCAGTGGAGAAGCACTGACCGGAGCCGAGATAGGGAGTGACGAAGGGGGGAGCGCCTTCGCCCCAATGGGTGAAGGAAACTTCTTCATCGACAAGGGGAAGATCATAAACGACTTCTGTGTCGACTTCTTCAACGGGAACCTCTTCCTCA
>CAZIPP010000003.1:5553-33370 GCA_964541215.1 uncultured Oscillospiraceae bacterium | reverse complement strand
AGCTTCTTCGACAGGAGCTTCTTCAGCAGGAGCACTTTCTTTCACTGCGACGGATTCCTCAGCCGGAGCTTCGGCTTTGTTGGAAGCGCAGCCGGCCAGCATACCGCACAGCATGGTAAGTGCAAGCAGAAGAGCAAGCAACTTTTTGTTCATTTCGTTACCTCACTTTCGTAATATACAGGATATTATATCATTCCCGATACAATTGTGCCATGTTCAAAATGGTAAGCAGACTGTCATATGTGCCCTTGTTTATAATTCTAAATGCCGCACAGTATTCATTACTGTGCGGCATTTGGCAGTGCTACATATCTTCCGATTCCGCCATTCTGTAACCAACACCCACTTCGGTAAAAATATACATGGGTTCATTAGGATTTGGCTCGATCTTTCTGCGGATGTTTGCCATATGTACACGGAGTATTTTGTTGTCGGAGGTTGCAGACGGTCCCCAAAGCTCAGTCAGCATATGCTTATAGGTCATTACCTGACCGGGATGAGTGCTGAGCATTGACACGATGCGGAATTCGTTGGATGTCAATTTGGTGTCTTCACCGCTGCGGAAAACCTTACGTTTTTTAAAGTCAACGGTAAGTTCTCCGACCTTGTAAGTTCCGGTCAGGGCTATCTCATCATTGTCGAGGGTGGTTCTTGTATGGCGAAGAGCAGTCCTGATTCTTGCCATCAGCTCTATGGTGCCGAAGGGTTTGATTATATAATCGTCAGCGCCAAGGTCGAGGGCATTTGCCTTATCTGTCTCTGTGCTTCTGGCGGAAATGACTATAATGGGAGTTTTGGTCCATTGCCTGACTTCCTGAATTATGGAGTTGCCGTCCATGTCCGGAAGACCGAGGTCAAGAAGGATGACATCCGGACGATTGGAGGAGATCAGAGATAAAGCGCTGCTGCCTGTGTCAGCGATCGTAACATCATAACCGTTGGCATTCAGGGTAGCTTTGAGAAATTTTGCGATACCGCTGTCGTCTTCTATAACAAGTATCTTTTCTTTCAGGCTCATTTTCATGTATCCTCCTCCATAGGAAGTGTAAAGGTAAATTCGGCACCGCCGGATTTTGTATTTCTGGCAGACATCGTTCCGCCATGGGTGTGAATTATTGAGTAGCACACAGATAAACCAATACCCATATTTCTGCGTCCATCGGAGTTTTGCTGCCCTTTGCTAAGAAGTTTTCCGTCGAAAAGGTGAGGCATGGCAGCGGGAGAAATGCCTTCGCCGTTATCAGAAACAACTATCCTGGCAGATTTCTGATCGCATTTTGTAACAACATGAATGTTAGTGCAATGACCGTGGACTACTGCATTATCAAAAAGATTAATGAGGACCTGTTCGATTAGAACGCCGTCCATAGGAACAAGAAGTATCTCTTCCGGATTATCCGCAGAAACAGATATTTTGGGATAGTTTTTCTTGAACTTGACAATAGCGCTGCCAATTATCTCTTCCACGACTTCGTGTGATTTTTTCAAAGAAACGCTGCCTCCGCTGAATCGGGTGACAGAAAGAAGGTTCTCAGTCAAACGAACGAGCCAACGTGCATCCTTGTTTATTTCAGAAAGCAGCTCTTTTGAGTCTTCCGGCGCGAGGTTTGAATCTTCTAGCAGGGACGAACTGGCGCCGATAATGGATGAAAGCGGCGTTCTCAGATCGTGAGATATTGCACGCAGCAGGTTGGCCCTGTCTTTTTCAAGCTCCGCCTCAGCTCTGATGAACTCCTGGCGCTTGATGCGTGTTGTCAGTGTGCTGATAATAAGGGAAACGGCCAACATTACGGAAAAGGTCATGGAATACCCTGAAATGGAAAGGTTGAACTCCCAAAAAGGATAAGTGAAGATAACGTTAACGCATAAAACACTTAGAAAAGATGCAATTATACCGTATACATATCCTCGGGTAAGCAGCGAAACGAAGGCAGTGGCAAGAATGAAGAGGGACGATGCAAAGGGATTGTTGTCATCGAAAAAGGTAGACATGAGTTGGGTAAGCAAAGTACAGCCAACAAGTAAGCCGATCATGATGGCAATATCTTTTGCAATGTGCTTAAAACGGTTCATAGAAACACACTCATAAAGAAAAATAGTATTAAAACGATTATATCACACCGGGAAGGAATTGATAAAACACTTTTTTTAAATCTCAAATATTTGCGGGAACTTAGCAAAAACCATGCGCTAATAAAAAAATCCCCTGCTGCGAAAGCAGCAGGGGACAGGTTTAAAGCTTAAGCAAGAGCTCTCTGGTAAACGTCGTTCTGGATCTCATACATTCTGTCGTAGTTCATGGAATGTACAGTGTTAATGAATTCGTCCCAGTTGGAGTCGATATCAAGCTCGCCGCAGATGAACTGAAGCAGCATGGATTCGACATAGGTTTCCATTTCGGACTGGTAGTTGTAGTATTCTTCCTGTTCGTCCAGAGTCATGGTTGCCCAGGTGGGGATGGACCAGCCATCCTTGACGTAGGTGACCTTGAAGATTTCCATGGCGTCCCATTCGTCATCGGAGAATTCATAGAAAGTCTTGGACATATCTACGATGCCGGGGAAGTAAACAGAGCCAACACCGCCAGCATAGAAGGTGGAGGTGAAGATGAAGGGACGGCCAGCGGGATCGTTGGTAATGCTCTCGGTCCACTGGGGATTGCCTTCTTCGTCATATACGAAAGCATCGCCTTCGACGCCCCAGTTGTAAAGCAGATCGCCTTCGTCGGTGAAGATGTAGTCGACCATGCGGCACAGAGGCTCATACTTTTCTTCGTCACACTGAGTGCTGATAGCCCAAACAGCGCCGTTCTTGATAAGGCTCTGAGACTTGCCGACCTTGATCTCACTGCCGGCGTCATCAGTGATCTGAGGAATGGCGGTAACGCGGAGGCTGCTGCCGTCGATGGTGCAGTAATCGTAGATATCGGACATGCCGGAGGCGGAGGTGTTGACATAGCCGCACAGGTCGTTGGCCATATCTTCACGGCAGGCGCCTACGTTGGTATCGTTATAGAAATCATCGTTCAGGATGCCTTCGGAATACCAGTCAGCCATGACCTGAACGTATTCCTTGAATTCGGGCTGATCATAGGTACATACCAGCTCGTAATCCTTAGCCATGAAGATACCGGTGCCGCTGTTGAGAGCGTTGCCGATATATTCATCAAGACCGGTGGTGGGAACATACATGTAAGCGTCATAGGTGTCCTTGAAGGCCTTCATGGTGTCGTGCAGTTCGGTGATGGTGGTGGGCATTTCAAGACCCAGCTCGTCCAGCCAGTCCTGACGGATAACATTACCCATGTTTTCAGTGCCGGCATCTTTCAGCAGCTGGCAGAAAACGCCCATGTAGCCGGATTCGGTGACCAGCTGACGGAAGGTAGCTTCGTCACGGTTGATGGCATTCCAGTAGTTGGGGCAGTATTCGCCGATGAGGTCAGTCAGATCGATGATAACTTCATCATTGATAGCGCCTTCAATACCGGTGCTGTAGTGCTGCATGGTACCAATAACATCGCAGTAATCACCGGCTACGACCATCAGGTTGAACTTTTCCTGTTCAACGTCGGCGTGGCAGGTGGTCCACTCAAAGTGCATATTGGTGCGGTTTGCCATTTCCTTGATGACAGTGATCTCTTCGTTCATATCGTCGATGAATTCGGCGATGAAGGGAGCAACAGGCATCCAGATGGTGTAATAGGTGTCTTCATCGGTGATGGGAAGGGAAACTTCCTGAGGAACATAGTTGGGGTCATAATCAGCAGTAGCGCCGTCGACCTTAACTTTTTCTTCTTCAACGGGAGCTTCTTCGGCAGCAGCATCCTCAGCGGGAGCTTCTTCGGTGGCAGCATCTTCAGCGGGAGCGCTTTCTTCAACAGCTGCGGATTCCTTTGCGGGAGCTTCGGCTTTGTCAGAAGCGCAGCCGGCCATCAGGGTGGTCAGCATTGCAAGAGCAAGCAGCAAAGCAAGTATCTTCTTATTCATTTTCATCCTCCTTATTGAATTTGGTGATACTTCGCCTTAAATAGTATACCCCCAACCATCCCTAAAGCGAAAGAGTGAATAATGTCAAATCATATATCATTAATGTAAATTCGCATACACAATTGTTGCTGCTTTTGAAACGAAATCTTTGACAAACAACGGGATGTCCTTTATAATTGAAATATTAGAACGTGTGCATGCGAGAAATGACAAGGGAAGGAAGAGACAGATGCTGGATGTTACCAATCAGATAAGGGACCTGTTTTTCCATAATATTCTTGGCGGCGGCTATTATCAGGGGACCGATGAGCCGGCAGAGGATTTGAAGCAGATAGGCATCGATTTCCCTTATTCCAAATACATTGTTGCTTCCATACGGGTAGAGGAATGGGGAAACCCGTTCCGCGGCGCCGGTGAAGAACAGAGGATGAATGACAATCGTGATATGTTTTTCATACTCCGCAATGTCTTTCAGGAAATGTTTACTTTTGATGGCTGTGTTGCGGAGGGCGCAAGCTACAAGGGAAGGTTTGTGACCATCATCAATTCCGATTTTAACGGTAACTGGATGGAACAGCTGCGGGAAAAAGCCGAATACGCTGTGGATGTGCTGGACAGGGAATTCAACCTCAGCATTGTTGTGGCGTTCGGTCGCCTTGCAGACAGCCTTCAAAAGCTTCACAAAGCCTATGAGGACACCGAGGATGTTCACGACTATGTTCAGGTCATCAATGAGGACATGAACACAGTATTTTATGAGGATCTTACACCTGCCAACAAGATCCAGAGCGATTTGACATATATTGAATTGCAGTCAAACCTTAGGGGCTGCATCCGCCGGTTTGACACTGACGGCGCAAGATACGCAACTTCCGAACTTATATCCCGGGAGTTTTATGATTCACCTCCAACCGTACACATTTTCCGGTTCCGAGTTTACGGTCTTGTGAACTCGCTGCTGTATATCCTTGAGGAACTTCGGGCGGTGATGGGTGCTGAGGAGTACGAGAAGCTCAATGTTGGTCCAAGACTGACAGAAGCTGAAACTCTCAGCGAGATATTGACCGAGGTAGAGGGGATATATACTCAGCTGGATGAGTACGCGCAGAACCGTGATGGAGAGACGCAGCCAAAATGGGTGGCGAAGATACGCAAGTATATCGACGAGAACTATAATGATGTCAATGTTACAGTATCCTCGGCGGCAAACCATTTTGGTATGACTCCATCATATTGCACCAGAGCTTTCAAAAGATACATTGGTCTGAGCCTGTTTGACTATATCCAGCAGAAAAGGATAGAGGCTGCAAAAAAGCTGCTGGCTCAGAACCTTAGCCTTACTCAGGTGTGCGAGCAGGTCGGTTTTTCCAGCACTCTTACAATGAACCGCGCCTTCAAAAGATACGAAGGCGTAAGCCCGGGAAAATTTAAAAACCTGTAAAAAGACTGTCATTACGAACAATACTCATCTATGAGATCTCGTCTTATCATGTGGAGACTCTGCTTTGTTCGTAATGACAGCTTTTATTTACTTTTTTCCACTTACCTGATATCATATATAATGTAAAGGAGAAGTGGATATGAAGCTTTATATCAACGGAAAAGAGTATCCCTGCCGGGCGGAAGACTCCGTAATGGATGTACTCCGCCGCAATGACATTCCGATCACAGGTCCATGCGGAGGCAAAGGAACCTGTGGGAAGTGTACAGTTACCGTGGACGGCTCGGAAGCTCTGGCTTGCCGGACTGCAGTGAAGGACGGAATGAATGTTTCGCTGAGCGACAAAAAAGAGATGACGGTGCTGGAGCGGGGAATAGAGTATAGAGTTGACATAATTAATGATGCGGCAGAAACGGATCTGGGTATTGCCTGTGATATGGGAACCACGACCGTAGTTTGCCATCTTGTGCATATGAGCTCCGGAAAAAGGCTAAATACAGTAAGCGGAGCGAATGCTCAGGCGCCGTGGGGAGCAGATGTCATATCACGTATACAGGCTGCGTCGGATGGACAGTTGGGGGAACTTAATAAGGCAATAATTTCCCAAATTAATGGATTTATTACCGATTTGTGCAACAAATCAGGAGAGAAACGGGAAAACATAAAGTACATGTCCGCAGCAGGAAATACGGTTATGTGCCATCTTTTTTCCGGTCTTTCTCCGCAGAGCATTGGCAAAGCTCCATACATCCCACTGTCCTTGTTCGGAGAAGTTTGTGATGCCCATGATCTGGGCTTAAATATTGACGCTGAGGTATACATAACACCATCTGTTTCCGGATATGTCGGCGGTGATATCACCGCGGGTGTATTGGCATGCTGCATGGAAGAAGGCATATCCCTGCTCATAGACGTGGGCACCAACGGAGAAATGGTACTGTGCAAGGATGGAAAAATGCTATGCTGTGCCACTGCCGCCGGTCCTGCCTTTGAAGGAGCTGAGATCTGCTGCGGTGCGCCTGCTCAGCCTGGGGCGGTTTCAGCGGTGAGCGTAAAAGATGGTCAGCTGAAACTTTCGGTTATCGGTGAAGAAACGCCGTCTTGTATTTGCGGTTCCGGACTTATCGATGCGCTGGCTGCCATGCTTGAGCTTGGCGCGGTAGATGAGACAGGCAGATTGCTGGAAGAAGATGAGTCAGAAGCGCCTCAGTATCTTAAAGAGGTGGACGGAGAAGACGTGTTTTCTTTGACTGAGGATGGAAAAGTTTACATAACACAAAAAGATATCCGCAAGCTTCAGCTGGCAAAGGCGGCTGTTGCGGCAGGTATCGGAGTCTTATTGGAAGAAGCCGGTATCGAGCCGGATCAGGTGCAGTCACTTATGCTGGCCGGAGGTTTTGGCAGCAGGATGGATCCGGTCACTGCGGCTGAAATTGGTCTTATCCCTCGGCAACTGCTGCCGGTTACCAAGGCTGTTGGCAATGCTGCTGGTGAAGGGGCAGTTGCGGCTTTGCTGTCTGCAAACGCGAGGGAAAGACTTAATGAAATAAAGGAAAATATGACGTATATTGAGCTTTCCACACACAAGGGTTTTACTGACAGGTTTGTGGATGAAATGATGTTTGAATAGTTTACATAATATAAGGAGAAGCCTATGAAAAAACTAATTGCAGTGGTGCTGGTTTTGACAATGCTTTTTGTAATGTCGTCCTGCGCGCCAAAGATACCTGATGGTTATGATGAATCTGAACTTACATCCAGGGCACAGACTGTGGTGCAGCTTGTCAACACGGGAGATTATGAGAGCGTTATATCCTTGCTCCGCGAAGATATGCAGGATGAGGTTACTGTTGATGACCTGTCAATGGCATATGATGATCCCGTTGCTGAAGCCGGAGCTTTTTTGAACTTCAAAAAGGCAGATTTTTCCGTTACAAACGATCAGACCACCGGAGAAACCTATTGCGTAGTAGAAATGAAATGCGAGTATGAAAATGAGAAGTATACATTCAATGTGACCTTCAATCGGGCAATGGATGTGGTTGGGTTGTTTATGAAATAATTTGCGGTCATTTCGAACGCTGCGCAGCAGCGGAGAAATCCCCATCTTATGGAGGGGATCTCTCCGCCATGGCCGGGTAAAACCGGCCTTGGCGTTCGAGATGACAGCATAGAAAAATTGCCGCCGGAATAACCGGCGGCTCTTTTGGGCTTTTTACACTATATCGTAAGCGGCAAACATACCGTCTCTGATGGCCTGCATTATCTTTGCAGGCTTTTTGCAGTCGCCTATGATGCGGGTGTTGGCGCAGGCAGTCATAAGTTCTTCGACTTCCCCGGTCTTTGCTCTCATGCCGATGGCGAAAAGAACTGTGTCGGCATCGATGCTCTTGATGGTGCCGTCCTTTTCCTTATAGCTGATGCCGTCGGGGCGAACCTCGGTGCAGGCAACGCCGCAGGTAATGTTAACGGTTTCGGGCATGAACAGATCGATAGCCTGACGGTGAGACATATAGGCGTCACGGGCGTAGTCATCCAGCATTTCGATGACCTGGACTTCACAGCCATATTTTTCGGCAAGATGCATGGAGCATTCAACACCGATAAGACCGCCGCCTATCATAATGACCTTCTTACCGACCAGCTCAGGATTCTCATAAGCCCACAGAGCGTGGTGAGCATTTTCCTTGAGACCGGGGATACCGGGTACAACAGGCTCTGAACCGATGGCAAGGATGACCGCATCGGGGTCATAGGATTCGATAACGTCAGCAGTGACGTTTACACCGGTAACGATGTTAACTCCGGCACGGCGTGTGCGGACGATAAGGCTGTCGCGGTAACGGCGCATGTCTTCCTTGTGGCAGTCTTCATCGGTATACCACAGAACGCCGCCCAGACGGTCGGACTTCTCCAGCAGAGTTACGTTGTGACCTCTTTCAGCTGCTGTAATGGCTGCGTACATACCGCCTACACCGCCGCCAACGACAAGAACGTCCTGGAACTTGCGAACAGGGGGAGCCCACTGCATACGAAGCTCACGCATGGAATAGGGGTTGACAGTACACTGGAAGGTTTCGGCATGGGGTCTTGCGTTGGGGTCGGAAGCCAGAGGGTTGAAGCAGGAGCAGCGCAGGCAGGGAGCGATCTCGTCTTCGCGTCCTTCTGCTACCTTGTTTACGAACTGAGGATCAGCAAGCATCTGACGACCCATGGCAACAAAGTCACACTTACCGGAGGCGATGGCTTCCTCTATCTGTTCGGGAGAGTTGAAGCCGCCAACGGCAACTACGGGGATATCAACGACCTTCTTAACGGCTTCGGCAAGGTCAAGGTTGCAGCCGTGGGGGTGGAACATGGAGGAAAATGCCTTTGACACAACGTGGTTGTGGTACAGACCGGAGGTAACATGAACAAGATCGATCTTATCCTGGATCATCTTAACGAACTGAGCACACTCTTCAACTTCCAGACCGCCGGGTACGCGTTCAGCGCCGGAGATGCGGTATTCGATAAGCAGGTTGCTGCCGCAGACTTCGCGGATGCGGTCGAGGACCATGATGGGGAATTTAGCACGGTTTTCAAGGCTTCCACCGTATTCGTCGGTACGGGTGTTGGTCAGGGGAGAAAGGAACTGACCAAGCAGCCAGCCGTGACCGCCGTGGAGCATGACCATATCAAAGCCGTTGGCCTGAGCGCCGGCGCAGGCGGTGGCAAAGGTGTCTGCCACTTCGCGCATCATTGCTTCGTCCATCTCATCAACGGTAACGCCATCTTCACGGACATAGCCTACAGGACCTATGGGATTGCGTCCGCTGGAAATTGTGGAGGGGTGGTTTACATTGCCGATATGGTTGAACTGTACAGAGGCAACGGCGCCGTGACATTTGATGGCCTCAGACAGAACGAACAGGGATTCCAGCTTATGTACAGAAGCGTCGTCTCTAACAAAGTCGATGCTATGGTCATGGCGGGCAGCGCGGTCGAAATCAATAAAGGTTTCGGTAATGGTAACGGCAGAAACACCGCCTCTGGCGCGGGTCTCATAACCGTTGATACATTCCTGAGTGGGAGTACCGTCTGCCCATACAGTGCGGTCGGTGGTCATGGGGGAAGCCATGACGCGGTTTTTAAAGGTAACGCCCTTGATGGTCATGGGTTTGAACATATTGGGATACTTTATCATTGCGCATTTCCTCCTGATGTGTATTTTCTATTCTGATTAAAAGTATAGCACAACAGATTTGAAATGAAAATATCGCACAATAAAGTAAGTAACTTACCTGGAAGTAAGGTGAATAATGGCAGTCATCCCGAACGCCAGCTTTGATGGCGTTCGGGATGACTGCTTATTCCTTATCACTATATCCGTGCCAATATTCTCCGGTGGGATCAATGTCCATTCCTCTGCGCTTCATCTCATGCCAGCCCCAGTCGTATACCTGACGCAGCAGGGGACAAACGCTCATTCCAAGCTCTGTCAGTCTGTATTCAACTCTGGTGGGGGTATCCGGCACTACCGTGCGGTAAATAAGACCATCAGCCTCAAGCTCCTTGAGGTTTTGAGACAGTACCTTTTCAGATATGGGCAGCATTTTTGAAAAACGACTGAATCGAGTAACTCCGTCTACATATATTGCGTTCAGCAGAAAGGGTTTCCACTTCGCAAAGATGACTTTTTTTACAAAAGTGTATGGGTCGTTGACTATGGCAGTGCTGTTGCTCATGAGTGATCACCTCACCGGAATTATATCATATTTGTCTGTTTAGTGCAAAATACTGAAATAGGCCGGTAAAAAGGTATTGCCGAAATATGTGCATTGTGTTAAGATGGGTGTGTAAGCTGTGAAGAATATGTAATAATTGTAAAGAAAGGAATGGAAAAGATGAAAAAACTTCTCGCTCTTTTATTGGCAATAACTCTGGTCTTCGCGCTGTTTGCCGGATGTTCAAGCTCCGAAGAAACGGCAGAAGAGCCGACCCCTGCTGAGTCTGCCGAAGCTCCTGCAGAAGAAGCGCCTGCTGAAGCTGTGGAGCCTGCTGCCGAAGAAGCTCCCGCTGAGGAGTATCCCAAGGTAGACTATACTCTGCCCCTGTTTGAAGACACCTATGAGCTCTCCTATTTCTGGGTAATGCTTGGCAACATGGGCGGCGGCACAATGCTGGAGAAGAAGGATGTTCCCGTTTGGAATGAGATCCAGGAAAAACTGAACGTAAAGATCGACTGGGTGCAGAATGGAGAAGCGGTCTGTAGTGAGAAGTACAATCTTATGATCGCTTCCGGAGACATGACCGACCTTATTTATGAATCCAACTGTGGTCAGATGGGTGCGTCCTCCGTCTACCCCGGGGGCTACGACAAGGCTATCGAAGATGACGTTTACCTTGATCTTACTGAGCTGCTTCCTGAATACGCTCCCAACTATTGGCACTATGTAATGGCTGACGATATGCTTCGCCGTGACCTGAGTACAGACAGCGGTACTTTCTACAGCATCGGTATGATATATGACCAGGCTCAGGGCTGCCGCGAAGGTATGTTCGTCCGAGCTGATTATCTGGAAGCCACCGGTCTTGAACTGCCCGACTCCATCGAAGGCTGGAAGGAAGTTTTCACTGCCATGAAGGCCAATGGTGTTGTATATCCCTTCGGCGCATCCAATGGCGGAGATATCCGCGGCGGCGCATTTGCAAGCGCGTTTGGCACCTCTTTGGCCTCAGGCTTTAAAATCGATCAGGAAACTGATGAGCTGGTATATGACGCAACTTCCCAGGAACTGCGTGACTTCCTTGAATTCTATAAATTTATATGGGAAAACGATATGGTCAACCCTGACTTTATGTATATGACCATGTTCGACTCCACGCTTACTCTTGACGGCTCAAACGGCACATTCGGCGGTATGAACAACGATGTTGAGACCTATAAGTCCAGCTATGATATGGATATAATTGCCTGTCCTCCCATCCACACCGAGGACTCCAACGGTCAGCCCAAGCTTGCAAGCTATGAGTATACCAAGATGCGTACCTCGGGCATGAAAAACACCTGCATTTCCACCAACTGTGAAGAACCTGAAAAGGCTATCCAATTCCTTGACTGGCTGTTCAGCGACGAAGGCATCAAGGTATCCAACTACGGTTGGAATGAAGGCGAAAGCTACGAGCTTGTAAACGGAGAACCTCAGCTGCTGCCTCTGATGGCTGAGCGTGACGAAAACGGCATAGGCAACTCCAGCAAGTATGTCATTGACGAAGGTCCCATCTTTAACCTCGTCGAGCGTGAATATCCCATCCGTGGTGAAGCTGTTATCGAAGCCAAAGAGACTTGGGTAAGCTACGATCCTGACCAGTGTAAGTATATGGCTCTTCCCGGTGTTTCAATGACTACCGAAGAAAGTGAAGAGATATCCTCTGTAGCCACCGACATTGCTACCAGGGTCAACTCCGACGTCCTGGCATTTATGACAGGTGAAGTTCCCCTTAATGATGACACCTGGGCTGAATACTGTGCAAACCTCGAATCCATGGGTCTTGATCGTCTGACAGAGATCTATGCAGGCGCATATGAAAGATATAAGGCAAGATAACAAAATGAATAAAAATTAGGTTTTTTGCCGTTCCCGGCAGTCTTTTGGCTGCCGGGAACCGTTTTTTACCCAAATGGACTAAAATTTATGCATTATATTGTGAATATTATGAATATTGAGTAATAAAATCCAAATAAAAAAGCAGAAAGCGTGAATTATTATGCAAAATTTAACTTGCATATGCTGGTAAATAGTGCTATTATGTAGTCAAGATAAAAAACAGCAAACACTATATAAAAAATAAAATGGAGTGTTGAACAATGAAACAGATCAAAAAATGCGTTCTTGCTTATTCCGGCGGTCTTGATACCTCTATCATTATTCCCTGGCTGAAGGAAAACTATGGCTGCGAAGTTATCGCCGTTTCCGGTGACGTTGGTCAGAAAAGCGAGCTGGACGGTCTGGAAGAAAAGGCTCTGAAAACCGGCGCTTCCAAGCTTTACATAGCTGACCTCAAGCAGGAATTTGTTGACGAATATATCATCCCCACCCTCAAGGCCGGCGCAAAATATGAAGGTCAGTACCTGCTGGGCACCTCCTTTGCACGTCCCATTATCGCAAAGCGTATCGTTGAGATCGCTCTTGAAGAAGGCGCCGATGCTATCTGCCATGGCTGCACCGGTAAAGGCAATGACCAGGTTCGTTTCGAGCTGGCTATCAAGGCTTTTGCTCCCAATATGACTATCATCGCTCCCTGGCGTGAGTGGGATATCAAGTCCAGAGATGAAGAGATCGACTATGCTGAAGCTCACAACATCCCCCTGAAAGTCAGCCGTGAGACCAGCTATTCCAAGGATAAAAACCTGTGGCACCTGAGCCATGAAGGTCTGGATCTTGAAGATCCCGGCAACGAACCCAAGTACGAGGAAATTCTGGAACTGGGTGTAACTCCCGAATCCGCTCCCGACGTTCCCACTTATGTTACCATATCCTTTGAAAAGGGTGTTCCCACTGCTGTTGACGGCGTAAAGATGAACTCTGTGGATCTTATCGAAAAGCTCAATGAGCTTGGCGGCGCCAATGGCATAGGCATTATCGATATGGTCGAAAACCGTCTGGTCGGCATGAAGTCCAGAGGCGTTTACGAAACTCCCGGCGGCACCATCCTCTACAAGGCTCACGAAACTCTTGAGACCATCTGCCTCGACAAGGATACCCTGCATCTGAAGAGCAAGCTGGCTGTTGACTTCGCTGACATGGTATACAACGGTCTGTGGTATACTACTGCTCGTGAAGCTCTGTCTGCCTTTGTTGATAAAACTCAGGAAACCGTTACCGGCGATGTAAAGCTGAAACTCTATAAGGGCAACGTTGTCAACGTTGGTGTATGGTCTCCCTACAGCCTGTACAGCGAAGAGGTTGCTACTTTCGGCGAATCCGACTACAACCAGAAGGATTCCGAAGGCTTCATCAACCTTTATGGTCTGCCCATTAAGGTCAAGGCTCTGCTGAGCGGCAAATAAAACGACACGTTCCAAAAGGAAGCGTCCGATATGGCACCTGTAGTTCAGGTGCCATATCGTAGCTTTTTCCTGTAACATAAAGCCATTAAGAAAGGTATACATTATGAAACTTTGGGCTGGAAGATTCCAGAAAGAAACCGATACTCTGGTAAACGATTTCAACTCGTCCATCATGTTTGATGCCAGATTATATAAAGAAGATATCACCGGCTCCATCGCCCACGCCAAAATGCTGGGACGGCAGGGAATAATTGATCCTGAGGAGTCCACCGCCATAGTTGAAGGTCTGAAAGCCATACTGGAAGATATCGACGGCGGTAAAGTAGAATTCTCCCTGGAGAGTGAAGATATCCATATGAATGTGGAGCGTCTGCTTACTGAGCGGATCGGCACCACAGGCAAACGTCTGCACACTGCCAGAAGCCGTAATGACCAGGTAGCAGTTGATATCAGACTGTATATGAAGCGGGAGATCCCCGAAATAATCAACCTCATCCTTGAACTTGAAAAAGTGCTGCTGAAAAAAGCGGAAGGCAACCTCGATACCGTAATGCCCGGTTATACTCATCTGCAAAGAGCGCAGCCTACTACCTTTGCTCATTACATGATGGCTTACGCCAACATGCTCCGCCGCGACGTGCTCCGTCTTGAAGACTGCCTTGAGCGTATGGATGAGCTGCCCCTTGGTTCCGGCGCTCTTGCCGGCACCACCTATAATATCGACCGTCGTTATGTGGCGGAAGAACTTGGATTCAAACGCATCACCCAGAACTCTATCGACGGTGTATCCGACAGAGACTTCGCCATCGAGTTTGCTTCCGCCTGCTCGATCCTTATGATGCACCTTTCCAGATTCTCTGAAGAGATAATCATGTGGTGTTCCTGGGAATTCCGTTATGCTGAGTTGGACGATGCCTATTCCACAGGCTCTTCCATCATGCCCCAGAAGAAAAATCCCGATGTTGCCGAGCTTGTCCGCGGTAAGACAGGTCGTGTTTACGGCGATCTTGTGACTTTGCTTACTGTAATGAAGGCTCTGCCTTTGGCATACAACAAAGATATGCAGGAAGATAAGGAGCCTCTGTTTGATATTATCGACACTGTTAAGCTCTGCCTGCCTGTTTTTGCCGCCATGCTTGATACCCTTACAGTCAAGCCCAAGAATATGGCTGATGCCGCATCCGGCGGTTTCATCAACGCTACCGACTGCGCAGACTATCTGGTCAAAAAAGGCATGGCTTTCCGTGATGCTTATATGATCGTTGGACGTCTGGTATCGTCCTGCATCAAAACAGGTGAAACTCTCGAGACGATGACGCTTAAAGATTTCCGTGCCGTGTGCGATAAGTTTGACGCAGATATTTATGACGCTTTGATGCTCAAGACCTGTGTCAACGAACGCAAGAGCGAAGGCGGTCCCTCTGCCGAGCAGGTCAAAAAGCAGATGGAATATATCCAGCAATTTGTAGATGAAAGAATGAACGCAAATGTATAAGGTATTTATCGACGGTCGTGAAGGCACCACGGGTCTTAGAATAGACTCCATGCTGGAAGACAGGAAAGATATTGAGATACTCCCAATATCCACTGAGCTTCGCAAGGATGAAGCGGAGCGGGGAAGACTTATGAATATGGCAGACGTCGTTTTCCTTTGCCTGCCGGACACAGCAGCAAGAGAAGCGGTTAAGCTGGTCACAAATCCCAATACCCGCATAATAGATGCTTCAACAGCCCACCGCACAGCAGACAACTGGGCTTACGGATTTGCTGAGCTGTCTGCCGAACACCGAAAAAAGATAGAAACCTGCCAGTATATATCCAATCCCGGATGCCATGCCACAGGTTTTATCTCACTGGTGTATCCTCTGGTAAAAATGGGTATCCTGCCGTCTGACGCTTATCTGACCTGCCATTCCATCACCGGATATACCGGCGGCGGAAAGAAAATGATAGCTCAGTACGAAGCGGATGAAAGAGACTTTGCTCTGTTCAGTCCCCGCCAGTATGGTCTTGGATTGAACCACAAGCATCTGCCCGAGATGAAAAAGCAAAGCTGTATAGACCATGAGCCGATATTCAATCCCGTGGTGGCGGATTTTCCGAGAGGTATGGCAACAACTGTTCCCCTTCATCTCGGTCAGCTCGCTAAAAAACTGACGGCAGATGAGATAAGAAAGGCGTATGAGGAATTCTATACCGGTCAGCAGCTTATTCAGATCATGCCTGAAGGTGAGCCGGAGGGCGGATTTCTGGAAGCCAATGCAGTAGTAGATTCCAACTTGCTTCAGATCTTTGTTTTTGGCAGCGGTGAACGGCTGGAGGTCGTATCAAGATTTGACAATCTTGGCAAAGGCGCTTCCGGTGCCGCGGTGCAGAATATGAATATCTGTCTCGGGCTTGACGAGACCATCGGACTTTAATTACAATAGCAGAAGGATAAACCTTTCACAATTCCCAAGGAAAGGAGACTTTCGCTTTGCGAAAGCAATGGTAATAATTATGAAACAGGTTACCGGCGGCGTAACAGCTGCGAAAGGATATAAAGCAGGCGGCGTTAAGGCTGCCATCAAAAGCAAAAAGAAAAATGACCTCTGTCTGATAGTTTCCGAGTGCGAAGCTGCAGCAGCAGGTGTATATACTCTCAACCGGGTCAAGGCTGCTCCCATTTACGTTACTATGGAGCATCTGGAAGACGGTGTTGCAAAAGCTATCATTGCAAATTCCGGCAACGCCAACGCCTTTGCTCATAACAGCCACGAGAGCGTGGAAAGAATGTGCGATCTGGCTGCTGAGTACCTTAACATCAACGCTGACGATGTCATCGTTGCTTCTACCGGTGTTATAGGTGCGCCCTTTGATATTACCAAGGTAGAAAGAGTAATGCCTGAACTGGTACAGTCCCTGTCGGAAGACGGTTCCCATGAAGCGGCAGTAGCCATCATGACCACTGATACCGTTTCCAAGGAATATGCCGTCCAGTTCAATATCGGCGGCAAGACCGTTACAATGGGCGGTATTGCCAAAGGTTCCGGTATGATCCATCCCAACATGGGCACCATGCTGGCTTTCATCACCACCGACTGTTCGATAACTCCCGAGCTTCTCCATGAAGCACTGGCCGAGACCGTAAAGGTCACCTACAACCGTGTATCTGTTGACGGCGATACCTCCACCAACGATATGTGCGTCATTATGGCCAACGGCATGGCAGAAAATCCCATGATCGAGTGGAAGGACGACGATTATCAGGTATTCCTTGCCGCGCTCAGAGAGGTCAACGAATATTTTGCAAAAGCCATTGCCAGAGACGGTGAAGGCGCAACCAAGCTGGTCACCTGCCACGTTAGCGGTTCCCGCAGCGATGACAGCGCTGAGCGTATTGCCATGGAAGTTATCAAATCCAGCCTTGTTAAGGCTGCCATGTTTGGTGCCGATGCCAACTGGGGACGCGTACTGTGCGCCATGGGTTATTCAAAGGCGCCCTTCCGTCCCGAATATGTTGACATCGCCTTTGCTTCTGCAGCTGGCAAGATCGTTGTTTGCAAACAGGGCGATGGTCAGGATTTCGACGAAGATAAGGCAAAAGCTATTTTGTCCCAGAACGAAGTCACTATTGAGATCAACCTGAACGAAGGCGACCACGAGGCTACCGCATGGGGCTGTGATCTGACCTATGATTACGTCCGCATCAACGGCGACTACCGCAGCTGATCAAGCTTCCTGTCATTCCGAACGCCATAGGTCAATAAGGTCAGCAAAGCTGACCTTATTGACCTGAATCGGTGGAGGAATCCCCATCCTGTGATGGGAAAACCAATAAAATCACACGAGGTATCATCATGTCCTATTCACTTATTGACCGGGCAACGGTGCTCAATGAAGCTCTGCCCTATATCCAGAGATTCAATAATAAAACAGTGGTTGTCAAATATGGCGGCAATGCCATGATCAGTGATGAACTGCGTTCGGCAGTTATCTCCGATATTGTCCTGCTTTCACTGGTAGGTATCCGGGTGGTAGTTGTCCACGGCGGCGGTCCGGAGATAAGCGATATGCTCAAAAAGGTGGGCAAAGAATCGAGGTTTGTAAATGGTCTGCGCTATACCGATCAGGAAACTATGGATATAGTACAGATGGTGCTTTGTGGTAAGCTGAATAAGGAACTTGTTTCACGAATCACCGATCTGGGCGGCAAAGCTCTTGGTCTTTGCGGCATTGACGGCGGCATGATAAAAGCTGTTCAGCTCAGCGAAGAATACGGACTTGTGGGCGAGATAACAGAGATCAACACTGATCCGATCACTGCCGCGCTTGAAAACGGATATATTCCCGTCATTTCCACTGTGGCTCAGGCGGCTGACCATTCCGGCAGCTACAATATCAACGCAGATACTGCCGCTGCTAAAATTGCAACTGCACTGGAAGCTGAGAAGATAATTCTTCTTACCGACATTCGTGGTCTTCTGCGTGATGTGAATGATGAAAACAGCCTTATCAATGTGGTTCGTGCATCCGAGGTTCCCGCTCTTGTTAAAGAGGGTATAATCAAAGGCGGCATGATTCCCAAACTGGAATGCTGTGTTGAAGCTGTACGCAGCGGCGTAAAGAGCGCACATATCATTGATGGTCGCATCAAACACTCCATACTTATCGAACTTCTGTCCGACAGCGGTGTCGGCACCATGATACATTAACAGGGAGGTTGCCATGACTACACAAGAACTTATTACTCTGGACAGTCAGTATGTAGTCCAGTCCTATGCCCGCAATCCCATCGCCATTGAAAAGGGCGAAGGCGCTTCATTGTGGGACTTTGAAGGTAAAAAATATATCGACTTTGCATCCGGTATCGGCGTTAACAGCGTTGGATACAACAATAAAGTCTGGCAGGACGCCATCGGCGCTCAGACAGCAAAGCTTGGTCATATCTCCAATATCTTTTATTCCGAACCGTACATAAAGCTGGCCGAGACCATGTGCAAGCGCACCGGAATGAACAGGGTCTTCTTTGCGAACTCCGGCGCTGAATCAAATGAAGGCGTTATCAAGCTTGCCAGAAAGTACAGCTTCGACAAATACGGCATGGGACGCTCCACCGTGGTCACGCTGATAAACTCCTTCCACGGACGTACCATTTCTACTCTTGCAGCCACCGGTCAGGACGTTTTCCATAACTACTTTTTCCCCTTTACCGAGGGCTTCAAGTATGCTGCCGCCAACGATTTTGACGGTCTTATGAACGTTGTTGACGACAGTGTCTGCGCCATTATGATGGAGCTTGTTCAGGGCGAAGGCGGTGTTCTTCCGCTTGAAAAAGAGTTTGTGGAAAAAGTTGCTGATTACTGCGAAAAGAACGACGTGCTCCTTATCATCGACGAAGTCCAGACCGGTGTCGGTCGTACCGGCAGCCTGTTCTGCTTCCAGCAGTTTGGGCTGAAACCCGATGCTGTCAGCTTTGCCAAGGGCATTGCAGGCGGTCTGCCTCTTGGCGGATTCATGGTGGGCGAAAAGACAAAGGATGTTTTCACCGCAGCAACTCACGCCACCACCTTTGGCGGCAACCCTGTGTGCTGTGCTGCTGCACAGGCTGTGCTTGACATTCTCGACGATGAAACCATCGCCGAAGTTACTGCCAAGGGCAATTACATAAAAGAAAAAATCGAAGCTCTGAACCACCCCAATATCGTTTGTGTCCGTGGCATGGGCATGATGCTGGGCGTAGTCCTGAACGGTCTGAGCAACAAGGAAATTGCTGCAAAGCTGGACGAAGCAGGACTTCTCAGCCTTACCGCAGGTAAGGAAGCCATTCGTTTCCTGCCGCCGCTGACTATAACTTATGAAGAAATAGACGAAGGTCTTGCGATCTTCGCCAAAGTAATGGAGGAACTGAAATGAAAAAGGATCTTCTGAAACTCCTTGATCTTTCCAAGGAAGAAATAGTTGAAATTCTGGATACCGCCGATCAGATGAAGTATGATCTGAAAAACGGTCGTCCTCACAATGTGCTGCAGGGCAAGACCCTTGCCATGATATTCAGCAAGAATTCCACCCGTACCCGTGTTTCCTTTGAAACCGGTATGTACCAGCTGGGCGGTCACGCGCTGTTCCTGTCCAGCACACATTCTCAGGTGGGCAGAGGAGAGCCCATCGAAGATACTGCCCGTGTTCTGTCCCGTTATTGTGACGGCATTATGATAAGAACATTTGAGCAGGAAGAGGTTGAAAAGCTTGCCGAGTACGCTTCCATCCCTGTTATCAACGGACTGACCGATTTCTGCCATCCCTGTCAGGTTTTGGCTGACCTGATGACCATGCGTGAACGCATGACCGTTCTGGAAGGTGCCAAGCTGTGCTATATCGGTGACGGCAACAATATGGCAAACTCCCTCATCGTCGGCGGACTGAAAATGGGTATGGATGTTTCCGTAGCCTGTCCCGAAGGCTACGATCCCGATCCTGAAGTTCTGGCTTTTGCAGCCACCGTTACCGATGCAAAGTTTGAGCTGTGCCGTGATCCCAAAGAAGCTGCAAAGGGTGCCAACTGCATAGTAACAGACGTATGGGCATCCATGGGTCAGGAAGGCGAAGCTGAAAAACGAAAGATCGCCTTTAAGGGCTACTGCGTAGACGATGAGCTTATGGCTCTGGCTGCCAGGGACTGCATGGTTCAGCATTGCCTGCCCGCTCACCGCGGAGAAGAGATCACTGCCGAGGTCTTTGAAGCTCATGCCGATGAGATATTCGATGAAGCCGAAAACCGTCTCCACGCTCAGAAAGCCGTCATGGCTCTGCTGATGAAATAAATATCAAAAGGGACTGTAAAAAAACTCCGACCTGTCATTGCGAGCCATCGAAGATGGCGAGTGGCACGCGGTCAGCACAGCTGACCGGTCAAAGATGCAGACGAGCTGCATCTTTTGAATCCGTTTGAATTGCTCTGCAATTAGCAGAATTAACGGATTCTCACGAGCAGCAAGCTGCTCTCAGAATGACGCTGCGAGTTTTTTTACAGCCCCTTTTGTTTGTCAATTACACTTGGATAAAGGGGAATTCAGATAGCGATTTTTCCTATCTGACCACATGGACAGGTACACCGGGCAGCACTGTAAGTACTTCCGAGGTTTATGATTCGCCCACTGGATTTACCGATATTCGTCCCGGATATTACTGCGAAGAGCCTGTCATCTGGGCTGTGAACAACGGAATCACCACAGGCACCACGGCAACCACATTTTCGCCTGACGATACCTGCACTCAGGCACAGATACTTACTTTCCTCTGGCGCGCTGCCGGAAGTCCCAGACCGAGCGAAGAAGATGTTATCACCTTTGCGGGAGTAAAGGATCAGTATTATTACAAGGCACTTTTGTGGGCGCTCCAAAGTGAGCTTGCCGAAAAGATTATCCCCGAAGATGACTGCCTGCGAAGCGATGTTGTGACTTATCTTTGGAAACTGGCAGGCAAGCCTTCCGCAGGACACAGCAGTTTCAGTGATGTAAGCGAATTTGACGACTATGCCGAAGCTGTTGCTTGGGCAGTGGAAGAGGGCATAACCACAGGCACCTCCGCCACCACATTCAGCCCCAACGACACCTGCACACGAGGCCAGATAGTGACTTTTCTTTACAGATATTTCACCAGAATATCAGAACCGGCAGACATAGTGCTTTCATAAACGTTGAGAATTGATAAGTTCATGCAACAGTATTGGGAACGTCAGGCAATACAGGGAACTCAACGGGGCCAAATCTCCATTTTGAGGTAAGAGAGAATCGGACAACGATTGTTGATCCATTTAAATACGTCTTGTTTGCAAAAATGCCCTCGTGATAATTATTTGGTTTTATGAGAGGTGTAATATGCGTAAGAATTCAATACTGCGGTTTCTTTCTCTGGCTATCGTTTTGTCATTTATTTCGGGATGCACCGTGTCATCTAAACAAAGTGTAGAAACAATAAAAGATGAAACAGAAAGCAGTGTCTCAGAAATACAAAACGAAAGTGTCGATAGAGAAATAAAGTTGTTTGCCGGAAACGGGTTTACATACTGCATTGATGAAAGTGGTCGGCTGTATGGTTGGGGAAGGAACCACAATGGGAGCCTTGGGCTTGAAGAAGATGTTGTAATCAGCGAACCGATGGAGATACCTATGCCGGAAAAAATCGTAGACGTGGTCCTCGGTTCAATTATGGTTGCACTTTCCGAAAATGGAAATATGTATTCATGGGGCGTGGCTGCTTTTGGTTCAGAAAGTACAGAACGTGTTATTACGACTACACCGGAACAAATAACAATGCCGGAGAAAATTGACCGGTTATTTGATGGTCACGGTGCTGTTGGTCTTGCACAGGGTGTAAGTGGAACAACTTACATTTGGGGATGGAACCTTCAAGGACTGCTGGCTAACGGCAAAACAGAACATTCAATGGAACCTATTGTACTTGATATTCCTTCTCGTGTGGTAGACATCTCGTGTTATGATACTCACGTTATTGCATTGTGCGAAGATGGAAAGGTCTACACTTGGGGCAGTAATTATTTCGGGGAACTGGGAGATAACAGCGAAATAGACACATCTCAGGGTCTTGTTGAGAGGAACCGATTAAAGCCTGATGTTGTTCAGCTGGACGACCATATTGTGTCTGTGGCAGCTGGGAGAGGTGCCAGTTATGCATTAAGCCAAAATGGAGAGGTCTATGCGTGGGGGGCTAACGATGTTGGGCAGCTAGGTATAGGATCAGGTGTGGAGTATGCATCGTCTCCGCAAAAAATCCCCTTTGATAAAAAGATCAAATTCCTGATTGCCGGAGCATTTCACACATATGCAATTACAGAAGAAGGCGAACTTTGGGCTTGGGGATATAATGGCCGAGATTACGAAAATATGAGTGTTTTGGGAATCGGTTCATATGAGAAGGTTGTGTATGAGCCCGTATTAATAAGCATCGAAAACAGCATTGAATATGTTACTGCCGGAACAGTTCACACGTTTGCGGTGACTGAAGATGGTTCTGTTTGGTCATGGGGTGAAAACAGCTCACATGCAGCTTCATTTGACACTAACAACAATGTTGACGTACCAACCAGATGGAATGAATTACGATTCTCCCTACCCCCTAATCCCTAATTACTAGTTCCTGAAATAACAAAAAACCCGCCGATTGGCGGGTTTTTGTTACTTCTTATCGGGTACAGATTTATACTTGCTGTAAGCCACGACCACGCGACGGTTGGGTTCGGTGCCGGTGGAGTAGGTGGTTACGTCCTCGTAATCCTGCAGGGTAGCGTGGATAACATGACGTTCAAAAGCGTTCATAGCTTCAAGCGTGATGTTCTTTCTGTACTTAACGACCTTGCCTGCCACCTTGGTGGCCAGACGCTGGAGAGATTCCTCGCGCTTTGCGCGATAGTTCTCAGCATCAACAGTGACGCGGATACGCTTGTCTTCACCACGGTTGACGGAGTAGTTGGTCAGGTGCTGGATGGCATCAAGAGTGTCGCCGCGGCGACCAATGAGCATTCCAAGATTGGAACCCTTCAGATGAACTTCAATGTTCTTTTCAGTCTTGGAAACGATCTCGGGTTCAGCATCTGAACCCATGTGACGCAGAAGACCGGTGATGAACTGAACTACCTTTTCGTCTTTGGTCTCAATGACAGTGTAGGACAGCAGAACCTTTGCAGGGACAGCGCCAAAACCAAAAAAACCGGATTTTGGGTTTTCCAGCACTTCCACAGAGACTTCATCACGAGTCATACCAAGCTCAGCAAGACCGGCCTCAATAGCGGCGTCGATAGTCTTGCCGGTGGCTTCGATGGATTTAATCATTCTAATAAGGCACTCCTTATCTTATTCGTTGTTGGACTCAACCTCGGCTACAGCCTCTTCAACGACTTCGCTCTGAGGTTCAGGACTTGCCTGAGTTTTAAAACGGTTGGGATCGTAGTTGCGGCCTTTGGAGTAGGGACGTGCATGATCTCCGTGATACTGACCGGAAGCTTTAAGCGCAGCTTTTTCCTTGCGTGCCTTAACTTCCTCAATCTCTTCTTCGGTCAAACGGCCTTCGGGAACATCGATCTCAGCAGCTTTGATCTGGTTTTTGATCTTTCTCTTGCTGGTGTTGGGGTTTTTTATGTTGGGGTTGTTCTTTCTGTACTCAGCTCTCTTAGCTTCCTTTTCAGCTTCGATGGCAGCCTTTTCAGCAGCGATCTGAGCTTTAACGGCGTCTTCTGCGTCATACTTTTTACGCAGGATCTTAGTCAGGATAACGTCCTGTACAAGACCGAGAGCAGAGCTGGCGATCCAGTAAACGCAGAGACCTGCGGGGCAGATAAAGCCGATATAGACGCTCATCAGAGGCATCATGTACAGCATGGTCTTCATGGAACCCATGGAAGCAGCAGCCAGATCAGTGTCACGTTCACCCTTTTCGTTGGCGATGACAGAGTTGTTCTGCTTCTGCATGATCCAGGAGGACAGGAAGTTTATAGCGCCGGAAAGAATGGGCAGCAGGAACAGGCCAAGCATAGCCCATATTGCAGCGCCGTCCATTCCATCAAAACCACCCATGATGGTTCTGATGGTGTTCATAAACTGGGGAGTTTCGGCCAGATTGATGCCCAGGAAAGTGAAGTCGATGTCGATGACCTGGGGAACAATTGCTCTGATCTGGTCGAAGTATTCGTGGATATATCCGGCTATCTCCATTTCAAGATAGTAGGAATTCGCAGACTGCTCCAGAGTAACGCCAAGGTTTGTCAGTGCGTTGGTGATGGCAGTGATCTGATCTTCGGACAGCATCATCAGGTTGGTCAAAGG
Organism: uncultured Oscillospiraceae bacterium; assembly: GCA_964541215.1. GTDB lineage: Bacteria > Bacillota > Clostridia > Oscillospirales > Oscillospiraceae > SIG469. The sequence goes on along the minus strand of CAZIPP010000003.1, from coordinate 9,070 downwards.
CTGACGAAGAACGCCATAAAGACCGATCAGGAAGGGGAAGGGAACAAGAGTCCACAGACAGCCTGTAAACGGGTTGATGCCCTCTTCCTTGTACAGCTTGCTCATCTCCATCTGATACTTGGTCTTATCGTCGGGATATTTAGCTTCAAGGGCTTTCAGCTTGGGCTGAAGACGGGAGGTCTTCATTGTGCTGGCCTTACTCTTTACACCAAAGTAGAGAAGAATAATCTTAACAATAACGGTAAAGAGGATTATCGCAAGGCCATAGTTGCCGCAAAAAAGATAAAGTTCGCGGAGCAGCCATGAAAATGGCTTGGTAACGATGGTGTTGAAAACACCGGCACATACGATCGGGTTCAAAAAATTACCTCCAAGTGTAATTGTGTGAAGCATCACGGTACGGGGTCATAAATATCCCCTTTGTAAAAGGGGTTGCACCGGATAAGTCGCTTCACTGCCAGCCACGAACCTTTACCCGCGCCGTATTTTTCGATAGCCTCAAGGGCATATTGGGAACAAGTTGGTGTGAAACGGCAGGACGGGGGAAAGGCGGGTGAAATATGTTTCCGGTAAAACCGGATAAGCGCCAGAAGAAAGCCTTTCATAGGGTCTCCTCCTGAACATCATCGGGCTTCAAAAGCCCAAGAGCGTCTGAAAGCCGCAGAAGGGTCTCGGTAAGTTCCGCAAAGGTGGAATCCAATGCCCGACCACGGACAACGATAACAATATCGTTACCGGGCTCAAAACGCTCTTCATTAAGTCGATAGACTTCACGTATTCGACGGCGGATACGGTTGCGTTTAACCGCATGACCAAGCTTAGTGCTTACGGTGATGCCTATTCGATTCTTCCCAAGGCGATTCTTCCGGCAATAGAGTACCATACGGGAAGAGGATTTGCTGCGGCCTTTGGTATAAAGCCGCCTGAAGTCGCGGTTTTCTTTTAGAGATATGGAATACTTCACGCTTGCCTCCTAAACAAATGGGGCATGTCCTCGCAGAAAACATGCTATATGCTCAGCAGGGGCGAACGTAACCGTTCACCCCTGAAAAAGCGTGGCTTTATAATCTAATTAGTAGGAGAGCTTATATCTGCCCTTGGCACGACGGCGGGAGAGCACCTTGCGGCCATTGGCGGTCTTCATTCTCTTGCGGAAGCCGTGTTCCTTAGATCTCTGTCTCTTCTTAGGCTGATAGGTACGAAGCATGGTCTAACACCTCCTGAATTCAAATCAAAACCATAACGGTGTAGCCTGCCGGAGGCCAGTGACCGCAGTTCGCATTGCAACGCCTTGTATTATACATTAAAATTTAATGCTATGTCAAGATTAATTTGCATTTAAAGGTACTAAAAAAGTACACAGTGTTTGCCGAGTATTTGTCATCTATTTGCTTTTGAATTTGACTTATGATACTATTAAGCAAAATCGGCATATTTCGGAGGTCCATATGAATATTGGCGCAATTAAAATAGACGGTCTTTTTGGTCTTGCACCAATGGCAGGAGTTACAGACCCTGCATATCGCAGAGTGTGCGAAGCTCATGGCGCGGGATGGACGGTGTCGGAAATGGTCAGCTCCAAAGCCCTTGTTTATCAGGATAAAAAGACCAGAACCCTTATGAAACGCTTTGACCTTCAGATACCTTACGGAATACAGATATTTGGCAGCGACCCGGAGACCATGGCTGCAGCGGCGGTTTTGGTTCAGCAGTCCGGTGAAGCGGATTTTATAGATATCAACATGGGGTGCCCCACACCCAAAATAGTTTCCAACGGTGACGGCAGCGCGCTTATGAAAGATCCGGAGCTTGCAGGCAGAATAGTTGAAGCTGTTACAAAAGCGGTGGACGTGCCTGTTACTGTTAAAATGCGCAAAGGATGGGACAAGGGAAGCGCAAATGCTCCCGAGCTTGCTGCGGTCGTTGAGCAGGCTGGGGCAGCCGCGATAACCGTCCATGGCAGGACAAGAGCACAGATGTATTCCGGAGAGGCTGACCTTGATATTATTGCAAAGGTGAAACAGACTGTAAAAATACCCGTCATAGCCAACGGAGATATCCGGGATGGAAGATCAGCAGCCCGCATCCTGCGATATACAGGCTGTGATGCGGCCATGATAGGCCGCGGATGTTTTGGCGATCCATGGATATTCGTTGAGGCAAATGCGGCGTTGGCTGGAGAAGAGTTTGAACGCCCTTCACTGGCAGACCGAATGGACACAGCGCTGCGGCAGTTTGAACTGTCGGTAGAGGACAAAGGAGAACACATTGCCTGCCTTGAGGCACGCAAATACCTTTGCTGGTACCTCCATGGTGTTGCTTATGCAGGGTATTATAAGGAGAAAATAGTCAAGATCGAACTGCCCGAGGATGTTTATAAAATCATCGAGGGTATCAAAAACGATTTGAGGTGAGCAAATGGCTGATGAACGCAGGCTCGTTCGCTTAGCGCAAAAAGGCGATACGAATGCCTTTGAACAGCTGGTGGAAATGCACAGCGCCAGAATATACAGCATAGCGTTGAGAATGGTGGGCAATCCGTCTGATGCGGAAGATCTGGCTCAGGAAGCATTCCTGCGAATCTGGCGTGGGCTGGAAGGGTTCAACATGGAATCCAGGTTTTCCACTTGGGCGTACAGGCTGACTACTAATGTATGTATAGACCATCTTCGCAAGGAGAAAAAGAACAGCAGCGTTCCGCTGTTTATGGAAGATGACGAAGGTGAGGAAACAGAGCTGCAAATACCTGATGAACGGAATAACCCTGAGCTTCGGCTGGAGCAGGATCAGCTCAGGCAGTCTGTGGATCATGCCATGGAGAAGCTGGAACCTCAGTACCGCCAGATACTGTCTCTCCGCGAGCTTGGCGGACTGAGTTACGATGAGATCGCCAGACAGTTGGAACTGAAAGAAGGTACCGTCAAATCGAGGATCGCCAGAGCCAGAGAGCATATGCGGAAACTTTTGATAGACGATGGGAACTTTTCCGCGAGTGATTCGTCAGATAATGTGAAAGGAGGGGTGACTCGTGGCTAACAGCTGTGAAAAAATAATTCCTATGCTGTCGGCGTATATGGACGGAGAACTGTCCGAGGCTGAAGCAAAACCGGTTGAAGAGCATACCGAAAACTGCGAATATTGCCGTCTTATGCTGGAAAGCTATCGCGCCATCAACTCCGATACCCTTACTGTTCAGGCTCCGGAAGGCTTTACCAAAAAGGTTATGGAAAAGGTAAAGGCAGAAGGCAAGCACAAAAAGAAAAAGATAATTCCTTTCCGTCATGCAACTTTGGCGGCAGCAATGGTGGCACTGGTACTCCTGGGTGCTTCAGGCGTATTTGATACGCTGATGGGAAGAGTTAATAACAGCGATGCAGCACAGACTGTTGTTGGAAACGCAGCGGCTGAGATGGATGCAGAGCTTAAAGAAAACGCTGAGCATATTATGAGCTATTCCGCAGCTTTTGGCACAGCGCCCACAGGAGAAGCCGCACTCGAGTCTGTTGAAGAAACCGCT
>CAZIPP010000003.1:0-5453 GCA_964541215.1 uncultured Oscillospiraceae bacterium | reverse complement strand
ACATCGACAGGAGCTGATACAGCGGATATGATCGCCGCAGAAGAAGGTGCTTTTATGGAAGCGGAAGCAACGGCTGATATCGGTGCGCCGTTGGCTCCTGAGTATGAAGGATCGTCGGAAGAAGATTCTGCTGAGTTGTCCCCGGAAGCTGTGCTTGCAGGTACTGTGACCTATGTTGAACCGGCTGAAGATGGATATTACATCAGGATAGAGCACAATGACGAAGAAACGGAAGTGTTTCTGCCTGCCTCTGTGGTCGGTGAAAACGAGATCGTTATTGAATCAGAGGTAGAACTGGTCGTGTCCTTCAGCGAAACAGAAGAAAAGCTGGTGGCATCGGAAATCAAATCTGAATAAATAAAAACTGTCATCTCCGGCACCGGAAGGAAATTGGGAGATGACAGTTTTTTGTATATCCTCCATGGTTTTGGGAAAAAATGTAACAGTCAAAACATGGCAGGGGAGGCAGAGCATTGGTAAAAGGTGTTTCAAAAAGAGTTATAGTTGTACGTTCGCCGGATATAAGATACTTTGAACAGGCGATATTCTTTGTTAAAGACGACGCAATGAAGCAAAGTGGCGTAAGCGCCCAGCGTGTACTGGAGGAGGCCTGCCGGGTGGCGGACGGATACATTCGCGCAAATTCAAAAAAACTGATACACCGCATACCGGCTCCCGCTTTCTTTGCGTTGGGAGCAGCGCTTACAGCAGCTTTGTGGATCGTGTCCGTATTGGTATTTTGACACAAAAAATACAAAATGTACACATTGAACACAAATTGTATCTATTAAAAACACGCACATTGCTGTATTATAAATGTGGAGAATTTGTGAAGCAACTGCTTCCGATTTTCCCTCCTTGTATTTTTAATCTTCCTTTTTTCACTGGATCTCTCCAATCCAACGAAACAGACCATCGTAAGATGGTCTGTTTTGTTTTTGTATGGAGTAAAATTGCAAAATAATTCTTTGATTGAAGCATTATCTGCTGCATCTGTAATGATAGAATATTTTTTGAATCATTTTTACCGGAAGTGGTTTGCGGACTGTTACAATAACGTGGGTTAGTTTTCCGCACTCTTCACAAAGATCAAGTTCTTTAGATATTATATACTTTCTTGCAGGATGATTTGTCCTGTTGATTTTGTTCCAACAGTCTAAACAGAATTCAGACATATTTCTCACCTCGCGATAAGCATATCAAATATGCAATGCACTTGCAATGCATATTTTCGTGAGCAATTAACATATGATTTATGTAATACAAGTGTATTGCGAGGCATTATTATGGGAAAGTTTAAAATTCCATCTGTACCGCCAACAACCAATAAGACTATCCGTTTTCCAAATGACGTTATAGAAGCGGTTGAAGAAGAAATCAAAGGTAAGGATTGTACATTTTCAGCCTTTGTTATTGCTGCTGTTCGTATGGCGTTGGATGAACTGGACAGTGAGAAATAAACTGTATTGCTTGGTTTTGATCCCCTATGGGGGAGTATCCAATAGAGGGGGTCCGCAGACCCCCTCTTTGGTCGTTTTAGGGATAGGGATTTTTAAGGGAAAGGGGAATCGAAACCCCTTTCCCTTAAATCATTTCTTTTGATTACTTTTCTTTTTGACAAAAGAAAAGTAATAGAAAACTGTCCTTATTTGATTCTTAATAACAACTCGCCGGCTTTGACAGTTTGCCCGTTGCTGATAAGGACTTCGTCCACAGTGCCTGCCATTCTGGCAACGACACTTGTCTCCATCTTCATGGCTTCAATAACTGCCACCACCTGATTGACTTCAACAGTATCTCCGGGCTTAACATTTACCTTGGATACCATGCCGGGAATAGAAGAACCTACCTGACTCTTATCCTCGGGATCGGCCATTATTGCGGCTTTGACTGTGCTTTCCGCACTGGGATCAGGCACTGCAACTTCGCGGCGCATGCCGTTCAGTTCAAACTGAACGTTTCTTGTACCGTCCTTGTTGAGATCGCCAAGTCCAAGGTACTTAATGACCAGAGTTTTGCCGTCTTCAATGTTGATTTGGGTAGTCTCGCCAATAGCCAGACCTTTGAAGAAAACATGGCTGCCCATGCGCATGATATAACCGTACTCTTTGCGGTGGCTGATGTATTCCTCCATGACCTTGGGATACAGGCAGTAGGAAATGATATCGCGCATGGAGGGATCAGGCTGGATCTTCTCAAGCTCTGCTCTTGCCTTGTCGAAATCGACCGGTTCAAGCAGCTCACCGGGACGGCAGGTGATGGGAGTTTTTCCTTTAAGAACGACTCGCTGCAGATCTTCGGGGAAACCCCATGCAGGCTGACCCATCATACCCTCAAAGTAGCTGACCACGGAGTCTGGGAAGGTGAGTGCCTCGCCTTTTTCAACGATGTTCTCGGGAGAAAGTTCGTTCTGGACCATGAATATTGCCAAATCGCCTACCATCTTGGAGGAGGGAGTGACCTTCACTATTCCACCAAGCATATCGTTGACGGTCTTGTACATTTCCTTGACCTCGTCAAATCTGTTGCCAAGACCGAGAGATACGACCTGAGGCTGGAGGTTTGTATACTGACCGCCGGGGATCTCATAACGGTAGATGTCTGTTACGGGAGTTTTCAGACCGTTGTCGAAGCTTTCGTAACGCAGACGCACATCAGCCCAGTAATCAGTAAGGGATTGCAGTCTGGTAAGATCAAGACCTGTATCGCGTTCGGTGCCTTCCAATGCGGCTACCACGGCGTTCATAGAGGGCTGGCTGGTGAGAGAAGACAGGGAAGAAATGGCGGTATCTACGATATCTACACCTGCCTCTGCCGCCATCAGCAAAGTTGCTACCTGGTTGCCGGTGGTGTCGTGAGTGTGCAGATGGATGGGCAGACCCACCTCGTTTTTCAATGCGGTGACCAGCTTCTTCGCGGCGTAAGGCTTCAGCAGACCGGACATATCCTTGATGGCCAGCAGGTGAGCGCCGCGCTTTTCCAGCTCCTTTGCAAGGTTTACATAATATTCAAGAGTGTATTTATCCTTGTTGGTGTCCAGAATATCGCCGGTGTAGCACATGGTGGCTTCACAGAGCTTGCCCTGTTTCAGCACTTCGTCCATGGCGATCTCCATGCCGGGGATCCAGTTAAGAGAGTCGAAAACCCGGAAGACATCTATGCCGCTTTGTGCCGCTTCCTTGACAAATGCGCGGATAAGGTTATCGGGATAGTTGGAGTAGCCAACGGCGTTGGAACCGCGCAGGAGCATCTGGAAGGGGATGTTGGGTATTTTTTCCCGCAGCAGGTCAAGCCGTTCCCAGGGAGATTCGTGGAGATATCGGTAGGCAACATCGAAGGTCGCTCCGCCCCACATTTCAAGTGAGAAGCAGTCGGCAAGAATATCTGCGGTTCCGTCTGCACCCTTGACCATGTCTCTTGTGCGCATTCTCGTGGACAGCAGGCTCTGGTGAGCATCGCGCATGGTTGTATCGGTGATAAGAAGCTTTTTCTGATCCAGAACCCATTTTTTGACCGCGTCGGGACCCTGTTCATCCAGCATCTGCTTGAGACCTCTGGGAGGCTGACGCTCTGCCTTGGGATATCTGGGAGAATCAAAAACGTGACGGGTGGAATCGGGGTCTTCCACCTGAATTTTTGCTATATATTTCAGAACTCTGGTGGCTCTGTCCTTGGAGTCTTCAAATTCAAACAGTTCGGGAGTATCGTCAATGAACTTGGTGTGGCAGGTGCCATCCCTGAATTCCTGACGATGCAGGATATTGGCGACAAATGGGATGTTGGTTTTTACGCCGCGGACATGGACCTCACCCAAAGCTCTGGAAGCTCTTCGGCAGCAGCCTGCAAAGGTGTTGTCCCAGGTTGTGACCTTAACCAGCAGGGAATCATAGTAAGGGGAGATAACCGCGCCGGTGGCAGCGTTGCCGCCGTCGAGACGAACTCCGTAACCGCCGCCGGTTCGGTAAGAAGTTATCTTTCCGTTGTCGGGAGCAAAGTTGTTGGATGGATCTTCGGTGGTAACACGGCACTGGATCGAGTAACCGTTGATATGAAGGTCTTCCTGCTTTTCAAGACCGATCTCTGGGCAGGAAACGGGCTGACCGGAGGCAATAAGTATCTGAGCACGCACAAGGTCGATACCTGTGACCATTTCGGTAACGGTGTGTTCGACCTGAATACGGGGGTTCATTTCGATAAAGTAGTGACTTCCGTCTTTGTCAACAAGGAATTCAACTGTTCCTGCGTTAACATATCCAACTGCCTTTGCTATTTTTACCGCATCTTCATGGAGCTTATTTCTGGTTTCTTCGGAGATGGAGAAAGCGGGAGCAAATTCAACTACCTTCTGATATCTGCGCTGCAGGGAACAGTCGCGCTCGCCAAGATGACGGACGTTGCCATATTCGTCGGCAAGTATCTGCACTTCGATATGCTTGGGTTCAACAAGGTATTTTTCAATAAAGATATCGTCGTTGCCAAAGGCTTTTTTAGCTTCACTCTTGACCAGATCAAAAGCTGGCTTTACTTCCTCGGCAGTTTCGCACTTGCGCATACCGCGTCCGCCGCCTCCGGAAGCTGCCTTTAGAATAACGGGGAAGCCATAGCTTATGGCTTTTTCCAGAGCTTCGTCAGCATCCTTCAAGGGCTGAGAAGAACCGGGGATGACCGGTACACCGCAGGAAATGGCGGTCTCCTTGGCGCTGAGCTTATCGCCCATTTTTGCCAAAACATCAGAGGGAGGACCGATGAAGATTATACCAGCATTTTCACATGCTCTGGCAAAATCGGCGTTTTCTGACAGAAAACCGTAACCGGGGTGGATAGCGTCAACATCATGCTGCTTTGCAAGGGCTATGATGGAGGGGATATCCAGATAGGCGCCCAAGGGGCTTTTGTTGTCGCCTATAAGATAGGCTTCGTCTGCCTTGGTACGAAACAGGCTCAGTGTATCTTCATTGGAGTACATGGCAACAGTGTGCAGTCCAAGGTCGAAACAGGCTCGGAATATTCTGACGGCGATCTCGCTTCTGTTTGCCGCCAATACTTTTTTGATCTTACGTTCCGGCATACAAATACTCCTTTTCACATAAAATGCAAGATTGTTTTATAAAACTTGCATTTTATTATATGTAGAATTCAGAAAAAATCAAGTACTTATAGAGAAATATTTATTAAATCAGAACAAAATACAAAGACAAGCAGATATAATTACGGCATTGTCGTCATAATGCTTAAAATGCAATTTATCTGTTTATAGAAAGTGTCTAAAACTAAGATGTGCAAGAAATTATTCAATTTGCCGATTCAAAATGCGTACCACTCCTGTTTAGACGCTGTAAGTTCTGCAAACAAGCAATAGCATATCGAAAGATGAGTAACTCGCAGCAATTGCTGCCGGGATCAGGCTCTTGAAGACCATTATCATACCGGGTGCGGCATAACAGTAAGTGACG
>CAZIPP010000002.1:0-37270 GCA_964541215.1 uncultured Oscillospiraceae bacterium | reverse complement strand
TTGAAGTAAAAAGAAATTCATAAACACGAACAGGCTGCATCAAAAGATGCAGCCTGTTGTTTTAATACATAGAGGTTTACTTTACGATAAGCTTACCGCCGGAAGCCAGATCGTATTCGCCCTGACCGTCGGCAGCCTTTGCAGTGATGGTAATGCCTGCGGGAGCGTCGATCTGGGCAACGTCTACTTCGCAGCCGATAACAACGTCAGAATCAGCGGTGGCGTACCACTTGCTGCCAAGATCCAACAGCATGACGGCGTTCTTTACAGCGCCCTTGAGGACAGCGGAAGTGAGGTATACTCTCATTTCGCGCTCATAGTCTTCGTGGAGGATATCGCCGTTGGCAGTCATATCGGTGAACCAGACTTCGTCGCCGAATACGGGACGACCCTTGACCTGAGTTGCGTTAGGATCGGGGTTCTTCATGGTGCGGACGAGGATGCCGTTGCCGGACTCCAGCTCGCAGCTGTCGAAGTCGATAATAACGTTCTGGCTCTTAACGAGGACGACTTCCTTTTTGGTTTTGACCTTGCTGTCGGAAACTGTGAATTCGCCAACCTCGGTGTGACGACCCATTACACAGTGGATCAGACCAAGATAGCTGCCGCACTTGGCTTCGCAGCTGTTGAAGGTGACAGAGGCTTCGCCTGCCATGATGGCAGCCATGCAGGCTACATCGAATACGGTGTTGTTGAAAACATCGTGGCATCCCCAGTCGGCATAGCAGCCGTAGCCGCTCTTGGTGGCAACGACTTTACAATCGTTGGCTTCAAGATAAACAAAGCCGCCGGATGCGTCGGTGGACAGAGCAGCCCAGCCGTCGCAGGTGATGAGGCTGTTGTAGAAATAGCTGTAGGACTGCTGAACGGTGCAGTGGGTACGGTTGTTGCCTTCGATCTCGAGGGCAGCGGGAGGAGACATTTTGGGAGCCTCACCGGGGCAATCCTTACCATAGGGAGCGCCGTGGGAGGCAAGAACGGAGTCATATACCTTCAGGACACTGTTGCCGCTGGCAGAGGTACAGGTGCGGCTCAGACCGGTAACGTCGATAAGAACGTCCTTCAGGGTAAGGGTAGCGTTGCCGCTTACGCCTGCGCCTGCGCTCTTTTCGCCAAGACCGCTGCCGTCACCGGAGAGGGAGATTACCGCGCCTTCAACGGTGTAATCGGTGTCTGCGCCTTCGCAGAAGATGCCGCCGACCATGCCGTCGTAGGAAACGATGCGCAGATCCTTTGCGCACTTGTCTTCAAATTCGCCGCCATAGAGAGTTTCGATGTTGGCACCATCGGAGCAGAGCTTGCCATTTTTAACATAAACTGTGGGTTTCATAACAGGACCGGCACCCATGGGAGGAGGACCGCCCTTATCTTCCATACCCATTTCCTTGAACCATTCTTCGGGTCCCAGAGGGATGTAGGGGATGCGTTCGATTATTTCGGGAGCAATACCACTAAGTTTCGGCATATTTTTACTTCCTTTCAATATTTATAGATGCAAATATTATACAACTGATGCGGATTTTAGTCAATGTATATTGTTGAATAGTAATAAATCAGTCGATTCGAGAGAGCTTGTCCTGCCGACTGAACTCTATGTGTGGACACAGCAGGCATGTTCCCGACAAATATGGCTGAAAAAAGTAAGAATATATCAGTCGATGCTGGGAAATATGTCGGCTTTTATCTATATTAAACACCGTATTTGTATGCTATAATAAAACCATAATATATGCTCGAGGGAATAGATATGAAAAAGCTTCTGTTCATTTGCGGACCAAACGGAATAGGGAAAACGTCTGTTTGCAGAGAGATTATTCGGAGTATTTCCGGCTCTGCATATGTGGATTCTGATGCGTGCAGAGTAATGAATCCATTTGTTCTTAATGATGAGACAATTCCAACAATTGCAAGGAACATCAGTGATCTGATATTTAACTACATGGAGTGTCCGTTAGTTGATACAGTCGTTTTCTCATACGGTTTTCATGGGAGAAGACGGGAAGTGTTTAATATGGTTATTCAGCTCTTGTCCAATATCGATTATGAATTTGTGCCTGTTTTGCTATGGTGCAGTGTGAAGGAACAGCTTTGTCGCCTCAGGGCTGATAACAGAAGCGATGACCGCATTTTGACGGCGATAAAAGATTCCAGAAATGCTTTTGCCGATGCTGATTATCCAAAGGTGGATATAACGGATTATAGTGTGGAAGAAGCTGCTCACATGATAATTGAAAACTTCTTATAAAGTAAAAACAGAACTGTCGAATATATGTGCATCTGTCTACTTTTTATTGTCAGATGCACACTCTTTTTTGAGTGTTTACTTTTATATTACAAGATGCAGTCTGACTGGGAAAACAGCTTGTTTTTACGGTGTGAAATACATGGAAAGGATAATATCGAAAAAGCCTGATTTGTCAAAAAACAAATCAGGCTTATAATTCTGGTGCCGGCGGCGGGGGTCGAACCCGCACCCTGTCGCCAGGACCGGATTTTGAGTCCGGCACGTCTGCCAATTCCATCACGCCGGCAAGCGCATGTTGAATTATACAATACCGAACCCGATTTTTCAATATCTATCTATGAATTTTATAATAGAATTTTTTAAATTATCCTGTTATAATAGTGGAGTTGAGTAAATTAATTTAGTTTGGAGGACAACTAAAATGCAAGCTAAAGAAGTAGTAATCGTCGGCTACGGCCGTACTCCCTGCACCCGCGCCCGCAAAGGCGGTCTCGCCGGTATGCATCCCGTTGACTATGCTGCTCAGGCTCTGAAGGGTGTTATCGCCAAAGTTCCCAACCTGACCGCTGAGATGGTTGACGACGTCATCACCGGCTGCGCAATGCCTATCAACGAACTGAACATGAACACCAGCCGTCTTATCGTAAACCGTGCTGAACTGCCCGACAGCGTTTGCGGTCAGACTATCAACCGTTTCTGCTCCTCCGGTCTTCAGGCCATCGCTACCGCTAACAACGCCATCGCCATGGGCCAGATGAAGTGCGTTATCGCCGGCGGCGTTGAATGCATGACCAAGTGCTTCGCTCCCTATCCCGAAGACTACATGAACAAGTGGATCATGGAAAACTATGTCGGTGGTTACATGACCATGGGTCAGACCGCTGAGAACATCGTTAACCAGTATGGCATCACTCGCGAAGAGATGGATGCAATGGCTTACGAATCCCACTGCAAGGCTGCCAAGGCTCGTCTGAACGGCAAGCTGGCTCCCTCCATCATTCCTGTTGAAAACGAAAAGGGCGAGATCGTTTCCTACGACGACGGCATTCTGGCCGACCTCGACGGCAACATGAAGACCAGCCCCGAGAAGTGCGCTTCTCTGAAGACCTGCTTCGTACCTGAGGATCAGGGCGGCACCGTTACCGCTGCTTCTTCCTCCCAGACCACCGACGCCGCTGCTTACGTCGTTCTGATGGAAGCTGAAATGGCTAAGGAACTGGGCATCGAGCCCATCGCTAAGCTTATTGGCTTTGCTGTTGCCGGCTGCGACGCTACCGTTATGGGTCTTGGTCCCATCTACGCTGTTCCCAAGGCTCTTGAACAGACCGGTCTGACCTTCGATGACATCGACGTTATCGAGCTGAACGAAGCTTTCGCTTCTCAGGCTATTGCCTGCATCCGCGACCTGAACATGCCCAAGGAAAAGATCAATCCTTATGGCGGTGCTATGGCTCTGGGTCATCCCATGGGCGCTACCGGTGCTTTCCTTACCGGCAAGGCTCTGGACTACCTGCAGGATCCCGAAACCAAGGGCAAGTATGGCATGGTCACCATGTGCATCGGCGGCGGCATGGGTGCTGCCGGTATCTTCGAGATGCTGAAGTAATCAGCTATGTTCTTTAAACTGGAAGCTCTTTGAGCTTCCAGTTACAGATAGCCAAATAACCCCGGTTTTCATTCGTTGAAAACCGGGGTTATTTGACACGCTGAAGCGACCAAATACGTGTTGTATTTGGTCGCTTGTTTTATTGTTTTTTTCTTCGGCTGCTTCCCTTATAGGTGCTGCCAAGGGCTGCTTTGTTCTGCTTTTTAACGGTGTATGTAAAGCTCATAATGCTGACGATAAGCAGCAGAGCAACAAAACCAACAAGTACCAGTTTGACCCAGCCTTGAGTGAAAAAGCTCTTTATCTTGTCGTAGCCGTACATTATCTCTGAACGCTCAACAGCGGTAAGGGACAGCAGGTTAACTGTGCCAAGCTCGGTACCGTCGTAGGAAACGGTCATCTCACCTACAACAGCATCCTGCTCAACAGGCGCGATCAACTCCTGACCTGTGCCTTCTTCGCCTTCATCATAGAAGATGGTGATATCCGTTACAAGCTTTTCTTCGTCATAGTTCTTGGGCAAAACGGCCACAATATCCCTGTCCGCATGGACTATTACAGAATCTACTTCTGAGGACATTATTACAGGTACCTGAGCCACAGGATCAGCGGCGGATATGATGGTGGTTGCCTGAAAGTTTTCAAATCCCCACTCAAACATGCGCTTGGTTTCGGCAAAATGCATCTGAGTGTTGGTTCCGTCTGCGTTATAAACTATTTCCGCGCCAAGAACAACGGATACCAGTGTCACGCCTTCCTTTTCAGCTGTGGATACAAGGCACAGACCGGCAGGTGTGGTGTGACCGGTCTTGATACCGCGGGCATACTCATAGTAATATCCAACTTGCTTCTGCTCTGAAAGCAGAAAATTGGTGGTCATCAAATATCTGGTGCCGTACATATTAGTAGGTGCAATTTCCTTTGAAGCTGTGCTGCAAATATCCAGGAACACTTCATTTTGCATTGCTGCCTGAGTTATTTTCAGAAGGTCGTTGGCTGTGGTATAATGGTTATCGTCATGAAGACCGTGAGGGTTGACGAAGTGGGTGTTTTCGCAGCCCAGCTCATCTGCTCTTCGGTTCATCAGCTCAACAAAATCAGTGATGCTGCCTGATATGTACTCGGCAATAACGTTGCATGCTTCGTTAGCGGAAGCTACCATCATACAGTAAAGCAGCTGCTCGAGGGTCAGAACCTCGCCTGCCATCAGATCCGCAGTGCTGCCATATATGCTCAGTCCTTCTGTAATGGCGTTTTCGGAAACGGTTATCTCATCTTCCAGATTGCCGCGCTCCAGGGCGATAAGGCAAGTCATTATCTTGGTCAGAGATGCGGGATAGAGCCTCTCATCGGCATTTTGAGAAAGCAGGACGGTGCCGGAATCGGCATCTATCAGAAGAGCAGCCTTTGCGGCAACAGTGATTTTGTCTCCGTCATCGGCAAAGCAGGTGCATGACAGTCCGAAAATATATAAAACGATCACAAGAATCGAAATAAATCTGATTTTTTTCATATGATTATCTCCGCTGGTGTGGTAGAATAGAAAGTAATGAACATTATATCAAAGAAACATCACTGTTGCAACTGATTTGGAGTAGTGAAATGAGGCTTACAGCGTTTGAAAAATGTACAATGGCAGCTGCATTGGTCCTGATCGTGGGAATCTTGTGCTGGACTGCGGGAGCAGGCAGTTTTGAAAAAGCAACAGGTGTTTCCGAGACATCAATAAACCTTGTAGTTGACGACACAACAGGAGAGCCAGCCGACAGGGAACTTATCAACATCAACACTGCGGTGGTTGAACAGCTTCAGACTCTGAAAGGCATTGGTGAGGAACTGGCGCAGAGGATCATTGACTACAGGGAAGAAAACGGACCCTTTGAAGATATTAATGATCTTATGAATGTCAGCGGTATTGGTATCAAAAAGCTTGAAGCGATAGCGGATAAAATTACTGTTGGCTGATAAAGGCACATAACAAATGAGGATTGATTAGATGAGAATACTTGTTGTTGACGATGAAAAACTGCTTGTTAAGGGAATAAGGTTCAATCTTGAGAATGAAGGCTATCAGGTTGAGGTGGGCTATGATGGCGAGGAAGCCGTTGAAAAAGCCAGGACAGGTGATTTTGATCTTGTCATACTTGATCTGATGATGCCCAAGATCGATGGACTTGAAGCCTGTATGCGTATTCGTGAGTTCTCCAACGTTCCAATAATAATGCTCACTGCCCGCAGTGAGGATACAGACAAGATAATTGGGTTTGAATACGGGGCAGACGATTATGTAACAAAACCTTTTAATATTCTTGAACTGAAAGCCCGTATCAGAGCATTGCTGCGCAGATCAGCCAACCAGAACATCAAAGAAAAAAACAACAGAATAACCTATGGGCACATAACCATCGACTCCGATGAACGAAATGCTTACAAAGATGGTCAGCTGGTGGAAGTTACTGCCAGAGAGTTTGACTTGATAGAGCTGCTTATGCGCAATCCGGGAAGGGTATACAGCAGAGAAAATCTCCTTGATATTATCTGGGGATACGATTATCAGGGTGATTTCAGAACAGTTGATGTGCATATAAGGAGACTTAGGGAGAAATTGGAAAAAGAGCCTGCTTCACCCGAGTACCTTATGACAAAATGGGGGGTAGGTTATTATTTCAAAGTCTAATAACCATCGACCGATTGTAAGCAGCATCCAGTTCAAACTGATCCTGTCCTATGTCGTATTGCTGGCAATACTGTTGGTCACACTGAACATCTATCCCGTATCGATGTCCAGAGATCTGGTGTTTCAGTCAAAGCAGTCATCCCTGTCCGGCAAGGCATCGGTGGTGGCATCAGCGCTTACCGGTCTGGAGTATCTGACGACCGATGGTGTTGAGCAGGTGCTTGAAATGCTTGAAGACCTTGGTGTTACGCGCCTTATAATAACAGACAGTGAAGCAAGGATCATATACGATACCAACAGTGAGAATGTCGGAAAGTTTGCGCTTTTTTCTGAGGTGTGCAGCGCGCTTGAAGGAAACGATGTATTTCACAGCGCCTACAAAGACGGCGCTTTCGACAGCTGTTATGCACAGCCGGTAATGTTCAGAAACAACATTATCGGAGTTGTATATGCCTATGAACTGGATACAGAACAGGCACAGCTGCTGGAAAACCTAAACAGCAATTTTGTCAACATATCAATAGTTATCACTGTTGTGTTCCTTTTAGTGAGCGTTCTGTTTTCAAGAGCCGTTACCGGGAGACTTCAGGATATTATCAAATATCTGCGTACAGTCGGCGGTGGCGACTATAATACGAAGCTTACCGTCAAAGGACAGGACGAGCTTAGCGAGCTGGCACTGGAGTTCAATATGTTCACAGAACGCCTGAAAAATACGGAACTCGCCCGTAAACGATTTGTGTCCGATGCGTCCCATGAACTGAAAACTCCCCTTGCGTCCATAAAGCTTTTGACAGACTCCATATTGCAAAATGAAAACATAGATATTCCAATGACCCGAGAATTTGTCGGAGACATCGGCGAAGAAGCTGACCGTCTTACAAGGATCACAGAAAAATTGCTGGATATCACAAGACTGGAATCAGACAGCGATAAGCCTCCTGAGCTGGTGGATATCAGAGCAGTTGTTATAAGCGCGCTTCATATGCTTCGTCCTCTGGCAGACCAAAGAGGGGTAGATCTTCAAAGTACCATGGATGAAGGCTGTTTTATCCGGTGCAATCAGGACGACGTGCATCAGATAGTTTTTAATCTTATCGAAAATGCTTTGAAGTATACCAATGAAGGTGGTTTTGCAAGGGTCCTGCTGTATTGCGACGAAAATGATATCGTGCTGATCGTTGAAGATAATGGTATTGGAATACCGGAAGAGGATATGCCCAGAATATTTGAAAGATTCTATCGCGTTGATAAAGCGCGTTCCCGCGAAGCAGGCGGCACAGGTCTTGGGCTGTCCATAGTTAACGAAACAGTCCGCCGTCTTGGAGGTCAGGTCACTGTTGCTGCAAGAAATCAGGGCGGAACCCGGTTTACCGTTACTTTCGTAGGCAGGGAGGAAGTGCAGTGATGAAGAAACTTGCATTTATCCTTGCGTTCCTTCTGCTGCTGACTGCATGTGGAATAAACAATGGGGATATTCCTCATAACAGATATGTGTTTTATTACCTGACAAGCGGTGGATCGGATGACTTAAATGAACTGAAGATCGATTCTGAGATCAGATACATTGAAGACAGTTCTCCATTGAAAGTTTTGGAAGTGTATTTGCGGGGACCTGAAAGCAGCGGACTTACTTCGCCATTTCCACCTATGACAAAGATACTGTCATATGGAAAAACTGACAATGCAGCAAAAGTCAGGATGTCCGATGAATTGTTTGAACTGACAGGTGTGGACAGGACCCTTGCGGAAGCCTGCCTTACAATGACGGTCGCCGAGCTGAGTTCTGCTGCGGAAGTCGAGTTATTGGATCCTGAAGGTGAAGTTAGTTACAGAGATACAGGAATGTATCTTCTGGAAGAGGACAGCGATGCCGTATATGATGATGCCATCACCCTTTATTTTGCCGATCCTGGCAGTCAGTACCTTGTGGCAGAATCAAGAAAGCTTATCAGTGGAGCGGGCGTGTCTGATGAGCGTTACATCATAGATCAGCTTATAAGGGGACCCAGCGGTGAGGAACTTTCTCCGGTTATACCTGAAGGAACAGAACTTTTATCTGTTTCAACAGACTTGAATGGCGTTTGTACTGTTGACTTTTCAGGCAAATTCATGGAAAATAGACCTGAAACAGAAAGACAGGAGCTTATAACCATATACGCTATCGTTAACTCCCTTTCCAGTCTGGACTTTATTGAAAGTGTCCGTATTACTATCGAAGGCGGGGAAACAGAGATTTACAGGTATATGGATCTGTCGCAGCCTTTGGAACCGTACGATGGCATAGTCGGACCGGTAAGGTCGGGCGTAAATGAAATTGGTGTCAGCATGTATATGCAAAGCTGGAGCCCGGATTATCTGGCGGGACTTCCCGAGATAATCAAACGCAGGGTAAATGTGACCACAGAGGAGCAGCTGCTTGAAATGCTTATCCAGTTCCAACCTCCGTCGGGCTTTACAAACCCAATACCGTCAGGTACCAAGATCAATTCGGTTTCCATGACGGAAGGCACCTGCGTGCTGGATCTGACTTCTGAATTCCTCAGTGTGGGAGATCAGAATGCCGCAGCACAAAGGCTGAGCGTACTTTCCATAGCAGCCACACTAAGCCAGCTGGAGTATGTAGACAGTGTATTAATTTTCATCGATGGTGAGAGTATCAGCCTGCCGGACTATGATCTGTCAGAGCCGATAGCAGTTACCGGTGATGTGTTTTTCCCATAAATCAAAAGAAAAGGAACGTAATTATGAAAGAACTTCATGTAAATTCAAAGTGTATCCTTTCCGGATACCAGCCAAAAAACGGTGAACCCAGACAGCTCCCCATAGTCCAGAGCACTACTTTTAAATACGATTCTGCCGATGAAATGGGCAAACTGTTTGATCTTGAGGCAAGTGGATATTTCTATACCCGCCTTGCAAATCCCACCAGTGATTCCGTGGCAGCCAAAATTGCTGACATGGAAGGCGGTGTAGGAGCCATCCTTACTTCTTCCGGTCAGGCTGCAACTACATTCTCCCTGCTGAATATCTGCGGTTGCGGTGACCATATAATTGCTTCTACCGCAATTTACGGCGGCTCCTTCAACCTTTTGAGCGTAACCTTTAAAAAGCTTGGTATTGAGACGACCTTTGTTGAGCCTGATGCCACCGAAGAAGAGCTGAACGCTGCTTTCCGTGAAAACACCAAGGCTGTTTTTGGTGAAACCATTGCCAACCCTGCACTGGTAGTTCTTGATATCGAAAAGTTTGCAAAAGCCGCTCACAGCCATGGGGTGCCTCTCATCATTGATAATACTTTTGCAACTCCCATCAATTGCCGTCCTTTTGAGTGGGGTGCTGATATCGTTATCCACTCCACCACCAAGTACATGGACGGTCATGCCACTCAGGTAGGCGGCGTTGTTGTAGACAGCGGTAACTTTGACTGGATGGCTCATGCCGATAAATTCCCCGGACTTACTCAGCCCGATGAATCTTATCATGGTAAGAACTATGCCGTTGACTTTGGCAAAATGGCATACATTACCAAAATTCAGGCACAGCTTATGCGTGACATTGGCTGCATCCCCGGACCGTTCAATGCTTTCCTGCTGAACCTCGGTCTTGAAAGTCTCCACGTTCGCGTGCAGCGCCACTGCGAAAATGCGCAGAAGGTTGCTGAATATTTGCAGGCTCATCCCAAGGTAAGCTGGGTAAAATATGCTGGTCTTCCCGAAGACAAGGACTATGAACTTGCTCAGAAGTATCTCCCCAACGGTGTTTGCGGCGTTGTTTCCTTCGGCATTAAAGGTGGAAGAGAAGCTGCAACAAGGTTTATGGACAGCCTGAAACTGGCTGAAATAGCTACTCACGTTGCAGATGCCCGTACCTGCACTTTGCATCCTGCCAGCACGACTCACCGTCAGCTTACTGATCAGCAGCTTATTGAAGCAGGAGTTACTGCCGATTTGGTTCGTTTCTCTGTTGGCATCGAATATGTTGGCGATATAATTGCTGATATCGAGCAGGCTCTTGAAAACGCATAAATTTAAGTAATCATCATCCCCTTTGCGCAATAAAATGGCGTAAAGGGGATGATTTTTTGCGCAAACGCAGAAACGGCGGTGGGTTCATTCTCGTCTGTCTTATTGTGGCTGGATTTGCTCTGCTTCTCAGCTATGCTGTCAATGTCAAACTGGAACCGCTGATAACCGAAATAGGTGCGTCGAAGGTCATTTATGCGGCAAAAGCGGCAATGAACGAAGCTGTAACAGAACTGATGTCCGACGGTGCGATCAATTACGATGCAATTGTGTCCTTTGAGAAAAATGACTCAGGCAGCATAACGGCGGTAAAGACAGATGTGTCTGAAATAAACAGACTGAAAGCTGAAGCTACAGAAGCAGTGCTTGAAAGAATAGGGAATATTACGGTAGAAGAACTGGCTATTCCTACGGGAAATCTGTTTGCAGTTGATTTTATGTCCGGCATTGGACCGGAGATACCGGTGAGAATAATTGCGGTCAGAACAGCCGGGGTGGATTTTGTCAACGACTTCAGTACAGCAGGTATCAACCAGACAGTACACCGCATTTACCTGAATTTTGATATTGAGATAACCATTCTTGCGGCAGGGAAAAAGAGCACTGTAGAGGCTGCATCGATGTTCTGCATAGCTGAAACAGTTGTGGTAGGGATGGTTCCTGAAAGCTATACATACTTTTCTGAAACAGATACTGCGGAAGAAGCTATCGAAAAGTATTTTAACTTTGGATAAAGTATGATATACTATATGTTGTATTTGTATAAGCTGGAGGACACAAATGGATCCCAAACAGGAGATAATGGCTCTTACAGAAGAACTGGAAAGATATGGCTATGAATATTATGTGCTGGATACTCCTTCTGTGGAGGACTATGAGTATGATATGAAGCTTCGCAGACTGGAGCAATTGGAGGCGGAGTATCCGCAATACGCTCAGGAAAACTCTCCAACGAAGAGAGTAGGCGGTGAAGCTCTGGAAGCCTTTGAACAGGTGGAGCATGCAGTGCCGCTTGAAAGTTTGCAGGATGTTTTTTCCTATGAAGAACTGGAGAGCTTTATCAATAAAGTTAGCAGTGATATTGAAGATGCCGTGTTTACGGTTGAGCCAAAGATAGACGGGCTGTCTGTTTCACTTGAATACGTAAACGGTATCTTTGTTCGTGGAGCTACCCGGGGCAATGGTACAGTCGGGGAAAATGTGACTGAAAATCTGAAGACAATTAAGTCAATACCACTGAAACTGAATCATGCTCCGGAGAGATTAATTGTCCGCGGTGAAGTGTTTATGCCCAAGGCTGTGTTTGAAAGTATCAATGCCAAGCGTGAACAGGAAGGTAAGCAGCTGATGGCAAATCCGCGGAACGCGGCTGCCGGTTCACTGCGTCAGTTGGATCCCAAGATAGCCGCGGGCCGCCGATTGGATATCCTGATTTTCAATATCCAGTTGGCAGAGGGCATAGAGTTTAAAACTCATAGTGAGAGCCTTGATTATCTTAGGGAAATGAAATTCAAGGTGGTTGATTATCGCCTTATCAACAATGCCGATGAAGCCAGAAGCTCCATTGAAGATCTTGGCGAGAGCAGAGGAGAACTGCCGTATGATATAGATGGAGCCGTGGTAAAGCTCAATGATCTGGCAGGAAGAAGGATTCTTGGCAGCACATCAAAGTTTCCAAGATGGGCTGCTGCGTTCAAGTATCCTCCCGAAGTCAAAGAGTCGGTCATTCAGGATATTGTGATTCAGGTTGGAAGAACAGGCGTCCTCACTCCCAAAGCTGTTGTTTCGCCTGTCAGGTTAGCGGGAACAACGGTCACCAACGCCACGCTCCACAATCAGGATTTCATTGCCGATAAAGATATCCGTATCGGAGATACGGTAAAGATCCGCAAGGCGGGGGAAATAATCCCTGAAATAATAGAAGTTGTCAAAGAGAAAAGACCTGATGGCACACAGCCGTATTTGCTGCCCGGGACCTGCCCTGTATGCGGCGGTGAAGTCCTGCGGGATGAAGACGGCGCCGCTTTCCGCTGTACCAACGGCACTTGTCCGGCACAGCTTGCGCGAGGTATTGCCCATTTTGCGTCAAAAAGCGCAATGGATATTGATGGATTGGGATCTGCTGTTGTTGAATTGCTGTTGGATAATGGGCTTATCAATACTCAGGCTGACCTGTATTTCCTTGACCCTCAGGCGGTTGCAGCGCTGGAAGGTATGGGTGAAATTTCTGCCAATAATTTGATTGCAGCCTTGGAAAAGTCCAAGGAAAACGACCTGTGGAGGCTGATATTCTCTTTCGGTATACGGCAGGTTGGGGAAAAAGCTTCAAAGCTGTTGGCAAGACATTTCAAAACTCTGGATGCCCTGATGGAAGCAGATATGGATCAGCTCACATCCATTGGAGATATCGGTGAAATAACGGCCAAGAGCATATTGGACTGGTTCTCGCTGGACAGCTCAAAGGAGCTTATAAGCAGGCTGGTTGAAGCAGGGGTCAATACAACTGCTTACGAAAGCGGCAGTGACGACCGATTTGCAGGCATGACCTTCGTGCTTACAGGCGCGCTGGAAATGTTCACTCGTGATGAGGCTGCAGCTATTATTGAAGAGCGCGGAGGAAAAGCATCAGGCTCGGTATCAAAGAAAACCAGCTATGTGGTTGCCGGTGCTAATGCGGGCTCAAAACTAACAAAAGCCAACCAACTGGGCATACCTGTTCTTACTGAACAGGAATTCCTTGATATGGTAAAAGAATAACACTTAGGATTGGATCAGACACATGATTAAGAAAAGATTTATTGCACTGACCTTAGTAATCGTAATTTTGGCAGCGATCCAGTTGCCTGTTTTGGCAACAGACAATATACTTGATAAAGCTGATGCTCAGCTTAGCGGATTTGTAGAAATTGTTTCCAACTATACTTCCGATGATGAACAGGAACAGCCTGAAGAAATAGCGGAAGACGAAGAAAACATCGAAGAGTATCCTGAAGAAGGTGTTGAAGATGTTACCGAAGAAATTCCGGAAGAAGAGTCCGAAGAAACAACGGATGAAGTATCGGACGAGGAGCCTGAATCCGAGGAAGAACCCACAGATGAAACAGAAGAGAGCTCCGAAGAGGATACAGAAGAGTCCGAGGAAGAATCTCTTGAAGAGGAAGAAGCAGCGGAAGAAAAAGAAGATGAAGCTGAGAGCAAAACAGCAAAGGTCGAAATCGGTGATTTTGACTGGGAAAGAATAAACTCGAGGAATATTGAGTCAACTTTTGGCGATATATTTGTTACAGAAAGCCTTGCTTCAACCGATTACGGTCAGCATTGCGAGAAAATGTATTCCTATCCCGACGGCTCATTTTTTGCTTCCCGTCGTCTTTATATTGATGGAGTGCTGTCAACCGACTTTGAGCTTTTTTCCATGGAAGTTGAATGTGAAGCGCTTACTATGCGATACTACAATACCGTGTCTCAAAAATGGGTAGAAAGGGAAATGCTTTCCGACAGCCGTATGTCTTATGGAATGTATTTCCTGACCTTTGATGATGGTTCTGAAATGATAATTTCTCTGCCTCAGGCATATGTGGAAAAATCGAACAACGCGATCCAGGCACAGGAAGGTCAGACCGGCGATCTTTGCATGGAGCCAACTGAGACCGGCTGGCGTATCTCCATCATGGCGCCCTATGTATACTCTGAGTCGTTTGTGGATTATTTTGTGCTTTATTCAAATGATGATATCATCAACTGGAATAAAGCTCAGACAAAAACTCAGTGGGCAGGCTGCCAGTTTGGCGGTGACAACAGATGGTGCTATAATGGTTACTATTACACCTCGCCTTCAAATTATATACCATCCGGAACAAACTATTACCACAGGCTTCCTGCGGCATATATTGCGTGCAAGTTCGTGCCTATGGGACTTGAGTCCAATGCGGCAAAGTATATGTGCATTGCCATGCTTGACGTTATGCGGGATCTCCAGAATGAACGTGGTTACTTTCCAACACTGTCCGGCAGCCAGTGGCTCCTTTCGGACTATAATATCGGTCCCGGATTCTATGATACCCGCTTCAATACTGACCTTGTAAGAGCTTTTTTACAGGCTTACAGTAACTATGGCATCGAAGAGTTTTGGACTGTAGTGGAAAACTACATGGACTACTATATCCCCTTTGTGTTGAGAAACCATGATTCTGTTACTTTGAACGATGGTTGGCCGGGATGGCTGGTATATGACTATATTGGTCAGTATGGCGGCAAGAAAACGCATACCTCTCTTAACCATCAGGTTGCCCAGATAATCCTTATGGAAGAGATATATCTTGTAACCGGCAACACTCTTGTAAGGTTCCTTGAAGAAATGATGTATCGTGGAATTCAGGGAACTGAGAAGATGTGGTATATGAGCAATAACAATCTGGAATATGCTTACTTCAACGGAAAAGCAGCTGAAGGTATGCAGGACTATCCCTACCTGACATACAACGATCTTTATGAACTGGCAGATATGTACTCCGAACGACTGGGATATGTTCCAAGCACCATACGCAACCTGATGAATTCCAAGAAAAAATGGATGGACGCAAATGGAGTTACGGGATATAAAGGCAGCTATGTAGAAGCCCCCGAGACAGAATACACCGGTTCGGTGGTTTTAACTGAAGGACATTCGGTGGTTTTGAGCGAGGAATAACAGAAACACATATCCTCACAGACCGGCATAACATGGTCTGTGAGGAGGTGCGATAATGAGCGCTGTAACAGCGGTTATTGTATGTATTTTATCGGTTTTGGGTCTGTCAACGTTGATATGGTCAATAGTTGGAGCTTTTTTGCTGCCGGTACGGGGCGGAGATAATTGCCGGGTACATATTGTACTGGATGCAAAAGGGGACTGCGGTCAGCTTCAGTGTATTGTAAGAGCGCTGGATTGGATAGCAGATCTGGGGCTTATTGAGTTTGACACGATAATCGTTGACAATGGAATGAAGCAGGAGTCACTACAGGTGGCTAAGCTGCTGGCTAAAAATGAAAACATCAGCCTGTGCAGTCCTGAACAGCTGTATGATGTGCTGACAGAGCAATGATCATTTGATCGATCAGAAAAAGGAATGGTCTTGGCATGGACGAAACAAAAGAGTATGACGTAATAGAGGGCAACGTATCGGCGATAGTGTACCAAAACAGAGAGAATGGATACACAGTCCTTCGGCTCGACAGTGATGACATGGGTGAGGTAACGGTAGTCGGAACTATCCCCATGAGTACCCTTGGCGAACGGCTTCGGGTCACAGGATGCTGGACACGGCACCAGACCTACGGTCAGCAGATGCAGGCAGAATTTGTGGAGCGTCAGCTTCCGGAATCGGCAGAGGGAATACTCAGCTTTCTTGCTTCGGGAGTTGTTAAGGGGATAGGTCCCAAGACTGCTGAAAAACTGGTGGCTGTTTTTGGTGATGATACTCTTAAGGTCATTGAAAACGAACCCGAACGCTTAGCGGTAATTCCGGGGATTACAAATAAGAAAGCGGAAGAGATGTCTCAGGCTTTCAAAAAACAGGTGGGAGTCAGGATCCTGATGGAATACCTTCAGGAATACGGCCTGCCTGTTCGTCTTGCCATGAAGATATATGCATCCTTTGGTCAGTCTGCCCTGAACATTGTTAAGGCGAATCCCTACATTCTTGCAGACGAATATTATGGCGCTCAGTTTGATATGGTAGACCGCTTTGCTCTCGAATCCGGAATGGAAGAGGACAGCTCTCTTCGCATTGATGCGGGCGTAAAATATGAGCTGCAATATAACCAGAGCAACGGGCACACATTCCTGCCAAAGGAAAAACTTATAGCAGCTACAGCTGCGCTGCTGTCACTGGATGCAGATGAGATCGAGCAGTCTGTAGACAGACTTTGTGAAAACGGAACGCTTATCAATGAACAGATAGGAAACGCAGATGCTGTATTTACAGCAACAATGCATGATGCTGAGGATTTCGTATCACAGAGGCTGAAATATCTGGCTGAGTTCTCTGAAGACGCAGACATAAATATTGAAAAGTACATAGACAGAATTGAAAAACAGCAGGGAATATCCTTTGCGGACAAACAGCGTGAAGCCATTGCCATGGCAGCAGAGAGCCGGTTGATGCTCCTTACCGGAGGACCGGGAACGGGCAAGACCACTACTGTTCGCGGCATAATTGACCTTTTTGAAGCAATGGAATTGAAAACTCTTTTGGCAGCGCCTACAGGACGCGCCGCAAAGCGTATGAGTGAGCTTTGCGGGCGTGATGCTGTAACCATCCATCGACTTCTGGAAGTTCAGTTTTCCGGAGAGGACGGTGAAATGGCGTTTTATCATGATGAAAGTGATCCGTTGGATGCCGATGCCGTTATAGTGGATGAGACTTCGATGGTTGACATAACGCTTGCAAGGGCACTGCTGTGCGCACTTCGTCCTCAGTGCAGGATCGTTTTTGTTGGCGACCCCAATCAGCTGCCATCCGTAGGACCGGGAAACTTTCTTTCCGACATGATACGCAGCAAAAAGATACCATGCATTGCTTTGACTGAGGTATTCCGACAGGCCAGCCAAAGCCTTATAGTACTAAATGCTCACCGCATCAACAATGGTGAGATGCCTGACCTTACAGTAAAAAATAAGGACTTTTTCTTCATGAAAAGAAGATCTACAGATGCTCTTATATCAACTATCGTTGAACTTTGCAATGAGCGTCTGCCAAAGAATATGGGTATCGAGACCAATCAGATCCAGGTACTGTCTCCCACCAGAAAAGGAGAAGCAGGCACGGTCAATCTGAATGTTCGGCTTCAGGAAGTCATAAATCCATCTGCGGCCAATAAGAAAGAAAAAGCATACGGTTCCTACATTTTCCGTGAAGGTGACCGTGTAATGCAGATAAAAAACAATTACGATATCATGTGGACTCGTGACAGCGAGATAGGAAGCGGCATATTCAATGGTGACGTTGGACGCATAGAGTCTATTGATGTATCAAATGAAGTGATGTACATAAACTTCGATGAAAGAAAGGCCGCCTATTCCTTTGACATGCTTTCCGAACTGGAACTTGCTTACGCAATGACTGTTCACAAGGCACAGGGCAGCGAGTACAGGGCTGTTGTCATGTCTGCCTATGCTGTTCCAACCATGTTGAAAGCAAGAAATCTGTTTTATACTGCCGTCACACGTGCAAGAGAACTTCTTATAATTGTGGGCGATGAAGATGTTTTGATGCAGATGGTTCAAAACGATAAACAGCGCAAGCGCTACAGTGGATTGAAGGTGCGGTTATCCCGGTGAAGCTGAAAGATATAAAGGATTGGATAGTAGATATTCTTTTTCCTCCCAAATGCGTGTTTTGCCAAAAAATACTGCCAAATGGAAAAAGCTGGGCTTGCATCAGCTGTACTAAGGAACTTCCTTATACTACGGGAAATGACATCTTTCTCAAAGGCGAGTTTTTTACTGCCGGTGTAGCACCGTTCTTTTATAAAGACAATGTGCGCGAAGCAGTTTTGCGATTCAAGTTCAACGGTGTGGATGTTTATTCCGAAGCTTTTGGAGATTATATGTCCGGATGTATCTCCGAACATCTGGAAAAGCCGGATATCATTACATGGGTACCGGTAAGCAAAAAGCGAAAACGAGAAAGAGGATACGATCAGGCTTATCTTTTGGCGGAATCTGTGTCACGAAAGCTGGGTATTCCTGTGGTTTCAACACTGATAAAAACCGTGAATAATAAAACGCAGTCATCCATCAAAGATAAAGAAGCCAGAAAAGCCAATGTTCTAGGCGTGTATGATGTTGTGGATGCTGAATCTGTTTTTGGCAAAAAGGTGCTGCTTATAGACGATGTATTCACCACGGGCGCAACCATATCCGAATGTGCCAGAATGCTGCTTACGGCAGGAGCAGAAAATGTTTCCTGCGGAGTATTTGCAAGACGCTGATATATGTGCTACAATAATAGATACTCACAATTTCGAGGTGTAAAATGGGACTTTTAAGCAAAGATATAGGTATCGACCTCGGTACTGCTAATATACTCTTGTATCAGCAAGGAAAAGGCATAGTGCTGCGTGAACCTTCTGTGGCGGCTATGGATAAAATCACCGGCAAGCTTTTGGCTGTCGGCGAAGGTGCAAAGAATATGCTGGGCAGAACTCCCGGCAACATTCTGGCTATTCGCCCTATGCGTGAAGGCGTTATCTCCGATTATGAGATGACTCAGAAGATGCTGGAGGAAATGATAAAACAGGTCAATGGGTTCAGCCTTGTCAAACCCAGAGTAGTTATCTGCGTACCCAGCGGTATTTCAGAGATAGAGGAAAGAGCCGTTGTTGATGCAACTCTTGAAGCCGGTGCAAGAAGAGTATACCTTATCGAAGAACCTGTGGCAGCCGCTCTTGGCGCTGGTATGGATATTTCCGGTTCGCAGGGTAAGATGATAGTTGATATCGGCGGCGGCACTACCGACGTGGCAGTGCTGTCTCTGAGCGGCATCGTTGAGTACTCTTCCATCAAATTTGCCGGTGACTCCTATGATGAAGCATTGATCAGATATATTCGCAGAAAGTACAATCTTCTTATCGGAGATAAGACGGCAGAAGACATCAAAATCTCCATTGGATGCGTATATCCCAGAGATGAGGAAATGGTTACTGTTGTAAAAGGTCGCAATATCAAGACGGGTTTGCCTGATTCCATATCCATGAACTCCACTGAAACACTTGAAGCTTATGCGGAAGTTTCGGAAAAAATAGTTGACGCTGTTCATCAGGTCTTGGAGGCAACTCCGCCTGAACTGGTAACCGACATAGCAGAGACCGGCATTGTACTTACAGGCGGCGGCAGCCTGATGTGTGGTATAGACAAGCTTATCGAAACAAAGACCGGCATACCCACTATTATTGCCGACGACCCAATGTCCTGCGTTGCACTTGGCACCGGACATTCCCTTAAATGGATAAATGAAATGCAGGAAGGAACCATTAACCTTGCCCGCAGAAAACTTATGGCAGAATAAAAAGCAGGCTGAAAAACGCAAATCGTTTTTCAGCCTGCTTTTTATTGGTTAGAGTTTTCGCTTGCTGTCAGATCGCCTATATCTGACCCTTTATCACATATCAAATCCTGCTTTGAAGGCTGCCAGATTCATTTCTTTTGCCTTTGCAGGCACCATATCTGCAACAAGAGCTTCCCAGTCAACACCGGGCAGGTCAAGAGTCTTGACAAGAGCACCCAGCAAGCAAATGTTCTGGGCTTTAAGGTTGCCCAATTCCTCTGCTTTTTCGGAAGCATTAACGATCTTGACATTAACACCGGCTGCTATAATAGCATCGATAGCGTCGTGGGGATACTCCTCAGCTCCTGTAAGGACGGAGGAAGGCCACATTTCGCGCACGTCGGTAACAAGAGTACCGCCCTTTTTGAGGTAAGACAGGGCACGAAGAGCTTCCAGCTTTTCAAAGGAAACGATAACGTCAGCCTCACCGGCACCGATGTTGGGAGCGTAGACCTTTTCGCCGTAACGGATCTGGGTGGTAACGCTGCCGCCACGCTGACTCATGCCATGGATCTCGGACATTTTAACATCGTAACCCAGCTGGGTCAGACCAACTGCCAGTATTTTGGAGGTGAGGATTATGCCCTGACCGCCAACACCGATAAGAAGGATATTTTTAGTCATTGTTATTCTCCTTTCTTATTCGACCACAGAAATGGCGCCGAATTTGCACATCTGCTGACACAGACCGCAGCCGGTACAGCCGGATTCGTGGGAGATCACCACTTTGCCGTTTTCAATGCTCATAGCAGGACATGCGATCTGCATACATGCCTTACAGGTGACGCACTTGTCGTAATCTATAGCACAGTGACGGTTGCCGTTGGCTTTAATGAAATCTTTCAGCAGAGCGCAGGGACGCTTTGTAATGATAACGAAGGGACCCTTAACAGCCAGAGCAGCCTGCACGGCTTCGTTCATGGCAGCCTGATCAATGGGATCGACTACTCGGATGTATTCAGAGGAAAGACCTGTGGCAAGTACGATCTTCTCAATATCTACGGGAACGACTTCGTAACCCATGAGATTCTTTGAGGTGCCGGGATTTTCCTGATGACCGGTCATGGCGGTGATGGAGTTGTCGAGGATGCAGGCGCAAACGTTAGCGCCGGAGTGAACGATGTCGATAAGTCCGGTGATGCCACTGTGGAAGAAAGTGGAGTCGCCCAGCATACCGAAAGCCTTGCGGTCATCACCCGCCTGCTCCAAAGCCTTTGCCATACCGATGGTGGTGGAGAATCCACCGCCCATGCAGATAGTAAGGTCAAAACCTTCCATGGGAGGCTGAACACCCAGAGAATAGCAGCCGATATCTCCGCTGCGGACGATTTTGGATGCGTATTTGCGCAGAGCCTGATAGAAACCTCTGTGAGGACATCCGGCGCAAAGTACGGGATTTCTTGCGGGAACGTTGGAATCAACAGTGTATGTATCTACATCGTTGCTGCCGAAGAAAGCTTTGCGAACGATACCGGCATCCAGCTCGCCGCACAGGGGAACGACTTCCTTGCCAAGGCAGTCGAAGCCGCAGGCAAGAACATTCTTTTCAATGAAGCCGTCGCCTTCTTCGATGACGTATACTTTTTCTACCTGAGAGCAGAATTCCTTGATAAGGTTTCTGGGCATGGGGTTGGTAAGACCGAGCTTCAGATAGGAAGCATTGTCGCCAAAAACTTCACGGGCATGCTGGTAGGAGATACCGGAAGTGACGATACCGATTGACTTGTCGCCCCATTCGATTCGGTTGAAGGGACAGTCGCAGGCGTAAGCTTCGATCTCAACAAGAGACTGCTCGTGGACAGCATGGCGAACCTTCGCGTTTGCGGGCAGCATGGCGTATTTCTTTGCGTTGCGCTCGTATTTTTTGATTTTGAAATCTTCTCTTTCGCCAAGCTCGACAAGACCTTTGGAATGACATACACGGGTGGTCATTCTAAGCAGCACAACGGAGTCAAAGCGTTCACTCAGTTCAAAGGCGGCTTTGGCATAGTCCTTACATTCCTGACTGTCGGAAGGCTCAAGAAGAATGAGCTTTGCAGCTTCGGCGTAATGGCGGTTGTCCTGTTCGTTCTGGGAGCTGTGGCAGCCGGGGTCATCGGCTGTTACGACCACAAGACCTGCGTTCGTTCCGGTGGAACCAACAGTGAACAGAGGGTCGGCAGCTACGTTAAGACCAACATGCTTCATGGCGGCAAGGCTTCTTGCACCGCCAATGGCGCCGCCGATGGCTATTTCCAGGGCAACCTTTTCATTGCATGCCCACTGGGAATAGATATCGTCGGTATAGCTGCCGCCGATGTTTTCAAGGATCTCGGTGCTGGGGGTGCCGGGATAAGCGGCAGCTACGGAAACGCCGGCTTCCCATGCGCCGCGGGCGACTGCTTCGTCGCCGGTCATGATTACTTTCTGCATATTTGTACTCCTTACTTTTCGAGAGCTTTTTCCAGAGCTTTGGACAACTGATCAGGACATGATGTATTCTTAAATCCGCAGGTTATACCTTTTAGACGACCAATAGCTTCCTTTGCATCCATGCCTTCGGCAAGAGCGGAAAGACCCTTGGCATTGCCGTTGCAGCCGCCTTCAAAGCTTACATTGTGAATAAGTCCATTCTCAATATCGAATGTAATTTTTCGGGAACATACTCCGGACGGAGTGTACTGATAAGTCATGTTATTTACCTCATTTTGTCGATATTAGTATAATTATAGCATCGTATGGAAATTAATTCAATAGTTAGATGTGGACAGAAAAAGGCTGTCATTCAATCCAATAACGCTGTCATCCTGAGCCTTCAAAGCAGGCGTGAGGATCCCCATCTCAGCACGCAGCTGCGTGCCAAGATGGGGATTTGTCGTACCGACTGCATCGGCATCTCGAAATGACAGTGCATAGTTTGAAATGACAGCACTATTACACTACATATTCTCCATTATGTAAGTCTGTACTCTGTTCTGGATAAGATCGGCTACCTGTTGGGCAGTTTTCTGACCATTAAAGAAGGACGCGGTTTCTTCTGTAATAATGGTGTTGATAGTTTCATCATACTGATAACTGCCGCCGGCATTGTTGATAACATTCATGATCTTTTGGACTTCGGCTTCACTCATGGGTTCAAGAGTAACTTCAGTGCCATCGTCAAGATACCAGGAGTTTTCATATTCGACCTTTTCACCGTTTTCATCAATGTAGTAGGGAGGTTCCATGGCTTCTGCCAGCTTTTTCTGGAAGACGCTGTTGTTGACAGAGAAGTTCCAGATGGAGTTTTCCTGATACTCGTCAGAAAGAATATACTTGATGAACTGCCATGCTCCATCAGTTTTATCACTGGTGGCAGATACTGCCAGCTGACCCTGCCAGGACATCATGTGACCGTTCCTGGTGGAGCAGGGGTAACCAACCAGGGTGAAATCCTGATCCCTGAGATATGCGCGATACCAGTCAAGGTCGCTGAATGAGCTCAGGTAAACGTCGCACAGCAGTACCTGACGCTGATAAAGTCTTGTGGGATCACTGACGTAAACTTCGTTGTCTTCTGAATAGTAATCAAATTCTTCGGGGAAAGCGGCAGCGACCTCCAGCAGCTTAACAAAGTCTTCGCCATTGAAATAGCACTGACCGGTCTCTCGGTCAACATAGTTGTCGTAGGACATCATCATGCAATAGGTCAGGAAGGAGCTTCTGGTCATGTAGCGCATGATCTCGGCGTCTCCTTCAAGGCTGCTGTAAGCCGCCATCATTTCATCAAAGGTCCAGCCGGGATAGTCGCCGACAACGTCGGCAAGACCCATGGCGGTCTGAATATAGAAGGAGTTGGCTATGGAGTAAAGCTTTCCGTCAGTTTCAAGGTTTTCAAGGATGCCGTCTACAAAAAACTCGCGGTTAACTTCGCTGTCGCTGTCAATCAGCGTATACAGATCAAGAAATACTCCCTTTTCTGCGTAGGCTGTAATATCGAAATTGCTGGCATCAACAATGTCGGGAACCTTTCCGGCAAGTATATCGTTGCTGAGACGGGTATCGCCAAGAGTATAATCCTCGTTGGTGTTGTATTGGCTGTAATCCACTGTGGATATACGGTAGGTAGAGTTCTGGCGGTTGAAGCTGAGTATGGCGCTTCTGATGTTGTAATTCAGATAGTCCGTGTAAGCGAAGGTTATTATTTCTCGGACAGGCAGTTCATTGAAGGGAACCTGATCGAGAGTTACCATTACCTGATTACCCACAGCCTCATCATATGTGAGCATTGTGAACTGCTTATCGGAAATAGCACACATGTTATAGGCATTGTTGCCGTTGATATCGCAGTCCAGCCAGTTGAGGATGGGGGACAGAGTATTGGTATCTATTTCATAGCCATACAGCACGTTGCCATCGTGGGTAAAGAAATCGTAAGTGCTGTCACCGGCAGGCAGCAGGTTATATAAATTGTTGCTGTTGGGAATGGAGTAGCTGTTACCAAAAGATTTTGTTTCAAAATCGATGGGGGAGATCTCCATGCCGTTCTCTCCCCAGTAGGTGCAGATTATCTTGCCGTCCACGGTGGGGATCATGGAGTTTATCCATGAATCGGATGTGATTTCAAACAGAAGCTCAAGCTCAGAATCAAAAACATAAATGGTCTGGTCGCTGTTTATGAAAATATTGCCGTTGGAATCCAAAACCATTTGGTTGAACCATATGTATTGCTCGTCTTCGCTTTTCAGTTCGCTGAGGTTTGTTGATGCAATAACGTTGCCCTGAGGATCACACTTGTATAGCATATAGCGTTCAAAGCTTTCGTCTTCAGAGTAGATTGGAGCCGCAACAGTGGCTTCCGCAACTGCAACAACACCGTTGGTCACGACCTCCACAGCCACCTCAGAAGTGGCAGCGCCGATAATTTCGCCGTCAGCAACATCGTCTTCGGCAATAACTCCCTCATCGGCAGCGTCAATAACAGCATCTACGAAAATATCTTCGTCATAAGCGGGCTCATCGTAGTACATATCGGGATAATAGTATTCGTAAACGAGCAGCCACAGATTGCCTTCATTGTCTATCTGGAAGTTGTTGTATCCACGGTCGATACCGTCCTCAGAGGTCAACAGAGGAACTGACTGAACATCAGAACCATCAACATTCATGGAGATCAGCTCGCTGGTAGACTCGTAGGTTACTTTATCATATTTGTACGCCATCATATAGTAACGTCCGTTACTGTATGAAATGGTGTTGATGCTGTCATATCCTTCGGGAATAGAGTTATAGGTGGCTATATAGCCGTAACCCAGCTCTTCCGCAAGGGATTTGATGGCAGTGCCGTTATCTTCCGGGGATGCAGGGTCACCGGAACTTGATGCTTCTTCCTTATTACACGCTGCCAAGCTCATGAGTATCGCCAGCATCAGCAGCAGACTTATTGTTTTCTTCAGTTTTCTCATCTTTTTTCCTCACTTTCTCATGTTTTCCTTTGGTTTTATTGCCAAACAGCTTTGTTTTTCCCGACGCTCGTTTACAACTTGCATCATAAACTTTGTCGGAGATGCTGTTTTTTACTCCTGAAAAACGCCATTTTCTCCGACGCCACATCAGAATAAGCCAGACGACCAGCGACAGCGTTGGCACGGCCATCAGCAATAGGATGGCAAGATAATGGAATGCCAGCCTTGTCTCAGTAAGACGGGCAGCGTTTTCCCAGTAAGGGTACACCACCGGCGCCGTCTGCATGCTGCGGAAAGGCATGTTTTTCAAAACATTATATTCGTTTTCAACAGAGAATCTGCCTGTGTTTTCAACAAACTGAGCATGACTGTCAAAAGAGCCGGCTGCCTGCTCAGCTATACCCAATGTAAATTCAGGGATAGGTTCAGGAAGAAGGAGCTCGTAGCAATGAGCCGTTGTACCTTCGGGAAGCTGGTCGAATGACATATAAGCCACTGGCTCATCACCGGCAGCCAGAGCATTTGCTTCGCTGTCGTCAGTTTGGACAACGCCACATACGATGAATGGTTTGTCGAGTATTTTTACAGTCATTCCAACACAGTTGTTTGAACCGAAAAGGTTCCATGCAGTCAGTTCATCGATAACGATAAGGTCATGCATCAGATCGCTTTCAGCAAAGTATGAACCGGAAATAAGGTGGAGAGGGTGGAACTGAAAGTAGTCGCCGCCCACACCGTATACGGTATTGGATGAAGTTTTGCCGCTATCGGTGGAAAGTGTCAAAGACTGGGAAACACTGTAACAGTCCAGCCAGGTGCGTTCTTCATAGCTGCCTTCCACTGAGGCTTCCGTTAGCTTTTGATCGATCTTGTACCGTAGCTCAGGAAGTCGGTCGGCTGTAAAGCCGGAATTATATGTATAGAACACGGAAACCTGACTGTATCCACCATCCGGAGACCAACGCTCAGCCATCTGCTGATGGTCAAGGTCGTTTATCCTGCTGCGGCAGACAAAAAACAGGATCAACGAAGCGATGGTGCATAGAAAAGATATTCCACCTATGATAATATGCCGGAGTTTTATCCTGCCTTTCATGGTCTATTCCTCGCTGAGCCGCACCTGCTGACCGCCTTCAATGGGAGCAGTGGAAGATACGATAACAAATTCGGAACTGGAAAGACCGCTGACTGCGGAGTTGGTGTCATCGCTGGCAAGAACGGAAACATCAAGACGTTTAGCGATGTAGCGGTTTCCAAGGGGACTGGATTTGGACTGGACAACGTAGACGAACTTACCTGCCGAGTCCTCACGCACAGCGCTGTTGGGGATAATGGCGTCGTAGCTTTCGCTCTTTTGTCCAATGGAGATAGACAAGCTTTGACCGGGGATGACTTCTTCACCCTCAACAGCAAAGGTAAGTATCTTGTTCTGTCCCTGACTGTCTCGGTCGGAGGTAACGGAAACAAGGGTGATATCCATATTGCCATAGCTCCAGTAGTTGGTAAGTTCGGCTTTGTCGCCAATAGAAACCTTTCTTGCCTGTTCGGAGGTAACGGTGAGGGTCATGGTATAGCCCTTTTCCGCGACTTCGATGGTGGCAAGCTCGATGGAGGGATCGGTCTTGTCGCCGGAAACAACATTCACAGCGGTGACAATGCCGTTATACTTGGAAACGACTTCAACCGGTGAGGCATCAGCCGTAAGACGATCGACCTCAGCCTGAGCATCTTCAACGGCTTTTTTCTTCTGGAGAAGATCCAGTTCTTCCTTTGCGTCAGAGATGTCAGCACTTTCAATGGCGGCGGA
Organism: uncultured Oscillospiraceae bacterium; assembly: GCA_964541215.1. Classification (GTDB taxonomy): domain Bacteria; phylum Bacillota; class Clostridia; order Oscillospirales; family Oscillospiraceae; genus SIG469. The sequence continues at coordinate 10,398 of CAZIPP010000002.1, read as the reverse complement.
AAGCGCAATCTGAGCGTCGGAAACAGCGTCGTCATAGGAAGAAAGATCGGATTCAGCGGTGGCGGCATTTTTCAGCTCTTCCAGCTTTTCCTGTGCGGTAGCCAGTGCGCTCTGAGCGGCGGTGTTGTTGTACTCAGCCTGATTTTTGTTGTTGGTAGCCTGAGTCAATGCCTGTTTTGCGGCAGATACCTCAGGAGTGTCGGTGGGGAGAGCATTGTTATACGCAATGGTGGCTTCGTTTACTTTGAGCTGGTATTCCTTCACCTGCTGAGCTGCGTCTTCATAATCCTCCATGGCGGCAAGCAGAGCAGAATCGGACAGTACTGCTTTGGCATCGCTGTAATCTTCATAAGCTTTGTTATATTGAGAGTTCAGAGAAGAAAGCTCAGTGGAAATACTTACAAGCTCGTCATTTAAAGTTTCATTTTCGGCATATAGCGCTTCGATTTTGGTGATGTATCCGGCAGCATCAGCAGAGGTAATATAGTCGTCCAGCTGTGACTGAATGTAAGTGATGTTGTCAACCTCGTCCTCGATCGCTGTGATGAGCTGCTTGACTTTTTCATCATCTTCTGTTTTGGCAAGCTCGCTTTCCAATTTTGCCTTGGTGTCGATAGCTGCTTGAAGATCGGCATTCAGATTTTCTATTGTTTCGCGATAATCAATGTTTGTGGATACTGCTTCATCGTAATATACTTCAAATACATCCCAGTAAGTGTCTATCATTGCATCGTTTTTGGATTTATCAGAAAGAACAGAGGAGCGTTCACGCTGCTTTTCATAAATCTGGTCATCAATATCGCTAAGTGTTTCGGATGCAGTATCAACAGCCGCAACAGCAGCTTCGTAGGTCATACCGAGCTTTTCTTCCTGAAAAGCTTTTTCAGTGGAAGCTGAATCCAACAGCAGTTGAGCATTTTCGAGCTGCTTGGTGGCGTCATCCAGAGGTTTTTTCAGAGCCTCCTGTTCAGCGGTCAATTCACCTTCCAACTGTTCAAGATTTGCGGTGGCTTTTGTGAGCTCCAGCTCAGCCTGTTCATAAGCAAGCTTCGCTGATTCAGCTTTGGCTTTGGCTGTATTATAGGCAGTCTGGGCTTCGGAAAGAGCGGTGCCTGATACCCCGCTGCCATGAGCAAGTGTGTAATCAGAATAGGCTTTGTCTCTGGCATTTTTTGCTTTGGCAAGCGCCTGCTGCGCGCTCTGAACGTTGGAATCTGTTGCGGAAACATCCAGCAGGAAGGTCTCATAAGCATATTTTGCTGCATCTAGAGCCTCAGCAGCAGCCTTTAATTCATCGCTTTCCCTGTCTGCAAGGACAAACAGAACCTGACCTGCGACAACGGTATCCCCCTGGCGAACAGCAACAGCCTGAACCTCACGTGTCTGGTCAACAGTTACGTTATATACCTCATTGGAGGAAACTGTGCCGGTACCCCTGATTTTGGCTGTGATAGTGCCGGATTTGGGATACTGGCTGGATACGACCGGCAGGGAACGGTTCATTATGGTATTGGAGAAGAAGGTGAGCAGCAGCATCACCGCAAGGAAAATGATGATGGCGTTTTTGACCCATTCTCTTCTTTTTGTCTTTTCTTTTGTCATGGCACAAAACCTCTCAAATTAACAGGCGTTCTATCCTTTGACGCCTCCCGAATATGTAATGCCTTCGATAAGATATTCCTCGCCAAAAAGGAAAATAAGCAGTGTTGGTATAAGATAAATAGAAGCAACGGCAAAGGCCAGACCGACCTCACCTGAATTTATCTTGGAAAGATACACCGACAGCGGATGCATCTCTTCGTTTGCCAGCAGTATAAGCGGCTGCTCAACCATGTTCCAGTAGTCGATAAAGACCAGTATCGCAACAGAAGCAAGGGCGCTGCTGCAAAGGGGGAGACATATTTTTCGGAACATTGCCCAGTGACCGGCTCCGTCGAGCTTTGCAGCTTCCAGATATGCATATGGTATCCTTCGCATATACTTGGTCAGAATGAAAACGGAAAACGGAGCGAATATTCCGGGCAGCCATATGGCCCATCTGGTATCCAGTGTACCAAGCCAGTCAGCTACAAGATAGTTTGGTACAAGAGTGACCTGATAGGGCATAAGCATCAGGACAACATAGAGAAAAAACATAATGTTTTTCAGACGTCCCCGGAAAAAAGCAAAGCTATAACTGGCGAAGGCAGCTATCAGCACCTGAAATACCACTATTGGCACAACAAATATTACTGAGTTCCAGAATTTCAGCAGGTATTCGGGACTTTTTATCAGTACTGTTGAATATTGCTCAAGGCTGACCATATCAGGAATAAGCTTCAGGTTTACCGTTTCGCCAATATAACTGGTAACAGCGCTGTCTGAGCTGCCCCAACCCATGGAGCTTGATGCGGTGGCATCACCAAAAACGGCGCCATAGTTGGCGGTTATTTCTTTTTGAGTCATAAATGAGTTTGCCAGAGTAAGAACAGTTGGCATCAAAAAACCTATGGCAAACACGGCGGCTATGAATGTCAGCAGGGCAGTGCTCAGTTTGCGGCGGATATTGAAACGTTTCATCCTTCGATATCCTTTCCGGCTTTGCTATCCACGATGAACATTATGCCTATGAGTATTATAACAACGATGCACATGAGAATGGCAGCGGTGGAAAGCTTTTGGTAATCAAGGCTTTTGAACATGTTGTTCATAAAGTGCTGCAGCAGATACAGGTCACCATAGGGGTAGTCACCGGTAAGCAGGTAGACCTCCCGAAAAACCTTAAAGGAGTTTATAAGCGACAGGATCGTAACGAATACGATGCTGGAAACAAGATAGGGCAGCTTTATGTACCAGAATTTTCTAATGGAACCGGCGCCCTCAAGAGTAGACATTTCCAGAATGTCGTTGGGAATATTGTTCAGGGCGGCCATAAAGAGGATCATGTTGTAACCCAGGTTTTTCCATAGAAACAGGAGGATAATCACATATCTGCTGTATTCTGATTTAAGCCAGTCTATCTGGGCGATGCCAAAATTGGCAAGCAGCAGGTTCACAACGCCGTTTTGGTCAAAAAATACACGCCAGATAAGAACAATGGAAGCGACAGGCACCATCATGGGGCAGAGGAAAAATGTTCTGAACTGGCTGCGGCAGGGTATCTTGCAGTCCAGCAGCAGAGCAAGGAAAAGACCCAGTATAACAGCCAGAGGAACAGCAATGCCTGAAAAAACAGCTGTATTTTTGGCAGCGGTCCGGAAAGCCTGATTGCCGATTATCGCTATGAAATTGTCCAGACCGACAAAGTCCTTTGCCACCGGGTTGTTGACCAGCGAATAGAAGATGACTACGCCAAACGGAATGACGAAGAAAATCAGAACCCCTATCAGACTGGGAGCTAAAAAGGCAGCAGATACAAAATGGTCTTTAATGTTTTTGTTGGCACGGTGGAAAAGTGATTTCATACTGACCATTTCCTTTCTGAGTGGTTCCCTTAATTAAGACGGCTAAACATACATATTGTTCCGAAAACAGCCAAATTTTTAGCAAATATTAATTGCGGTGTGCAGCAGCCTTAAATATCCAACTCGATGCTGATCGGGCAATGATCGGAACCAAAGATATCGCTGTGTATAGATGCGCTGTTAAGCCTGTCTGCCAGCCGGTCAGATATCAAATGGTAATCAATACGCCAACCGGCGTTTTTTTCTCTGGCATGGAAACGGTAAGACCACCACGAATAGGCTCCTTCAAGGTCAGGATAAAGGTGCCGGAAGCTGTCTGTAAAACCGCTGCCGAGCAGGGCAGAGAACTTTTCGCGTTCTTCATCTGTAAAACCGGGATTTTTACGGTTGGTCTTGGGATTTTTTAGATCTATTTCCTTGTGAGCGACATTGAGGTCGCCGCAGGCAATGACACCTTTGGATTTGTCCAGCTCACTCAGGTACTCACGAAACCTGTCATCCCACTGCATACGCATATCCAGACGTTTAAGACCATCCTGTGAGTTGGGTGTATAGCAGGTAACAAGGTAAAAATCGTTATATTCAAGGGTGATGACCCGCCCTTCACAGTCCAGTTCGGGGAAACCTATGCCTGTGGTTACAGAGACAGGCTTGTGCTTTGTAAAAACTGCTGTGCCGGAGTAGCCTTTCTTTTCGGCATAATTCCAGTAATCGTAATATCCGGGAAGCTGAAGATCGAGCTGACCCGCCTGCATTTTTGTTTCCTGCAGACAGAAAAAGTCTGCGTCAAGACTATTGAAAGATTCCAGAAAACCCTTTCCCATAACGGCTCTCAGACCATTGACATTCCATGAAACAAATTTCATATAAAACCTCCAAAATCAGGGCTTTTAGAACATTATATAGTATAGCTTTAAGGAAAACAATACAATATATATTAAGATTTATTAAAAATTGCATCATGTGTGAAAGTGTTTGGACGGTACATTTTTTTAACGTATGCAGTGGTAATAATTGAAACCTGAAAAACAATATGGTATAATTCAAATATGATTATTTTAAACTTTATTTCAATTCTTTTGTGTCGGCTCAGCCGCTTTGCCATAAGGCTGCTGGGCAGAGGAGGCACCGATCTTCCGGGCAGGATAGCGTTGAAGGTCAATCCCAACATTTTAAGGGAAATGTCGAAGGGAGTTAAGATAATAATCGTTACCGGTACCAACGGTAAAACCACGACCTCACGCATGATCGAGCAATGCCTGAAAGACTCCGGCAAATCCTATGTTGCAAACAAATCAGGTGCAAATCTGTTTTCCGGCATTACTGCGGATTTTGCTCAGAATTGTTCACTCAGCGGAAAATGCAAATGTGAATACGCTGTTATCGAGTGTGATGAAGCTGCCTTCAAAACAGTCAGCCTGCATACAGATCCTTATTGCGTGGTCGTAACAAACGTGTTCCGTGACCAGCTGGACAGATATGGTGAAGTTACTGCAACGCTTGAGAACATCAAGATCGGCTGCAAGAACAGTAAGAATGCAATATTGTGCCTCAATGCAGACTGTTCGTTGACCTCCTCTATCGCTGCCGAAGTAGAGAACAGGTGTGTGTTTTATGGTATCGACTGTGAAGTTTATAAGACCAGAGTGCAGGAGGTTTCCGATGCGCCTTATTGTCTGCGTTGCCAGTCAGAATACACCTATGGTCATGTAACTTTCGGTCACCTTGGCAGCTGGAGCTGTCCCAACTGCGGATACCGCCGTCCCGATCCTGATGTTGCGGTTACCGGAGTTATTGCAAGCGACAATAACCATTCTTCTGTTGAAATGAATGTCTTTTACGAAACTCGTCAGGTAAACATCTGCCTGCCGGGTGCCTATAATATCTACAATGCCGCTGCAGCTGTTACTGCCATGCATGTTTGCGGATTTGACGACAATGTGGTAACCGCCGCTCTTGAGAGCTTCGAATGCGGATTCGGCAGAATGGAAAAACTGGACATTCCCGATACAGATATTAGAATGATCCTGATAAAGAATCCTGCCGGATGCAATCAGGTATTGAACTTCCTTACAGATATGTCTGAACCGTCACTGTTTGTTATTGGTTTGAATGATAAAGTCAATGATGGCAGAGACATATCCTGGATCTGGGATGTGGATTTTGAACGTCTGGCGGAAATGGGTGATATGCTTACAGGTATGTACGTTTCCGGTATCCGTGCAGACGATATGGCTCTCAGGCTGAAATATGCCGGAGTTGAAGAGAGCAAAATGAAGGTGTTCTATGATTATGATGAACTGATAGACGCCATTATTGCTGCCGACACTCCTGTTTACATCATGCCCAACTATACATCCATGATGGATTTGAGAGGTAAGATAGCCAAGCGATTCAATTTGAAGAGCTTCTGGGAATAAAATAAATAAAAACTGTCATCTTTTGCATTAGCGTGAGATGACAGTTTTTTGCATTATTTAAAATGGTTCGGTTGTCAGCTTGATATCGATAAAGTTACCGCCGTAGTACAGAACAAATTTGACAAGATAAGATATGGGGCTTGCTTTCGGTTCCGGAACATATACGGACACAGAGCCTTCAAAGTCGGTAATGTTAAAGTCGCCTACGGCCGTAACGGTATTAGACCAGACCTTGAAACCGTACTTGGAAAGGGTATTGATCGCTTCAGGAGAAGCATTTTTTGTAACTATAAGCATGGTTTTTGAATTTGTCATACCGTCCAAAAGAGTATTGAACCGCGCTGCGCTTTCCAAAGCGTGACCAACGTCTGTCAGGTCAAGCTCCATGGCTATGGAATAGCCTGAGCAGATGATCGCCCTTACTGTGTCGTCACTGCCTTTCAGAGAATCGTAATCATATGTAAAAACGGCAGGAGCGTCGCCCAGAGAAGCAAGGATGTTTTCGTAGCTTTCACCGGGAAGGAAAAGAGCAACATCAGGTACAGTGATCGGATCAGCTTCGGGAGGTTCTTCCGGTGGCTCATTTTGGGGTTCAGGCGATACAGGCACGGAAGGTGAAGGAGATACCTCAGGTGAAGGAGATACGACGGGCGATGGACTTACAGATACGGCAGGTGAAGATTCGGAAAGATACTGGGAAGCACGATATTCGACCAGAGTTTTTGACTGAGTTATAAACTTATCGTTGTCGTATACCTCATTTCCACTGGTAAGACGGACTATGGGATACCCGCCGCTGCCTTCCAGCAAACTGCATCCAAGACCGAAGTAAGAGGATATGTAGAACACAGGAACGTATATGGATCCGTTTCTGGAAAGAGCAGCAGTGCTTTCTGTATTGCCGTTGAAATCGGTAACAGTGCCGGCACTGATATCAAAGGTCAGACGGTGGTCTATATTGTACATTGCCAGAATATTCTGGGAACTGTCATAAATTGAAAATACGTTAAGAACATCAGAGTCAAAGGCGGTGTACGGCACATACAGCTGACTGTTGTAATAGAACGGTACGGCACCTCCGGTAAGAGTCACCGGTATAGAGTCGTCAACCGCTATAAACCAAATGTCTGCTGCCATGGCGGGTAAGCACAGAGCAGCTATAATAACTGCTATAAGTATAAAGCAAAGTAAGCGTTTCATAAATCTCTCCCAAACAGGTAGCGTTGCTGCGAATTGATGCAGCAGTCGGGCATCAGCAGAAGTATTCTACACCAATTCGACCTTTTTGGCAATATCTCAAGTAGCGAAGACAGCATATGGTTTATGCTTGTATGTCAGTAAGAACAAATGGTTTTGAAGACAAACATAATATTTGTAGTAAATAACTATTGTACAATTTCCTGAAAGTGGTATAATTATTCTGTAAAATCTTATAATTAATCAGATAAGGAGTAACCGAAATGGAGAAAATTACTGTTGAACTGACTAAAAACCCCAAACAGAAACCTGTGGGTGACCTGCCTTTTGGCCAGATTTTTACTGACCATATGTTCGTAATGGAATATGAAGATGGTAAGGGCTGGATCAATCCTCGCATCGTACCTTATGGTCCCTTCTCCATGGATCCTGCCAGCGTAGTTCTCCACTACGGTCAGGAGATATTTGAAGGTCTGAAGGCTTACCGCAGTCCCGATGGCTCCATCCGTCTTTTCAGACCTGAGCAGAACTATCTTAGAATGAACAAGTCCTGCGAACGTTTGAGCATTCCTCTGCTGGATGTTGACTTCTGTGTTGAAGCCACCAAGCAGCTTGTTGAGCTGGACAAGGATTGGGTTCCCTCTACTCCCGATTCTTCCCTGTATATCCGTCCTTTCATCATTGCCAACGACATCGGTCTGGGTGTTCATGCAGCAAAGAATTACATTTTCTGCATTATTCTGGCTCCCTCCGGTCCCTACTATCCCGAAGGTCTTGACCCTGTTAAGATCATGATCGAGGATGAAGACGTCCGTGCTGTCCGCGGTGGTATGGGCTATGCCAAGACAGGCGGCAACTATGCTGCTTCTCTCCGTGCCGGTGAACGTGCCGTCGAGAAGGGTTATTCTCAGGTTCTGTGGCTTGACGGCGTAGAACGCAAGTATATCGAAGAAGTCGGCGCCATGAACGTATTCTTCAAGATCAACGGCGTTATCGTAACTCCCATGCTTCAGGGCAGCATCCTTGACGGTATTACCCGTAAGTCCTGCATCCAGCTGCTCCGTCACTGGGGTTATACTGTTGAAGAACGTCTGCTGTCCGTTGATGAGCTGATGGGCGCTGCTGCAAACGGCGCTTTGGAAGAAGCTTTCGGCAGCGGTACCGCAGCTGTTATTTCTCCCATCGGCGTGCTTGCCTATGGTGAGCAGGTCTGCCAGATCAACAACGGTGAGATCGGTGAGCTGAGCCAGAAGCTGTACGATGGTTTGACCGGTATTCAGTGGGGCAAGGTCGAAGATCCCTTTGGCTGGAGCATCAAGGTCTGTGACTGATTTGTAGAATCAATTATTATTTTGCTGTCATTCCAAATACTGCACAGCAGTATTTGGAATGACAGCTATTGTTTAGTTAGAATGGAAATTTTTGATTACAAAAGAGAATTGCTAAAGCTGCTGTCACTCGAATATAACTGCAAGCCAAATGATTTTTTGAAATCGGAAAACATACTTACCGATTCCAAAATACTGGAAGGACGCAGAGTGTACAGCTCAGAAAAGTATTTTTTTCACATGGTGACTATGGGGAATAATACGGTCGTAACGGCGGATGAACAATTGCATCCATATTTGCGGGAGTTTATAAAAGACCGCACCGGTCACTGGTTGTTTGAGATACCCAATCTGCTTCCGTTGGAGAAAGAGCTTAACATATGGGGATACTCCCTTACTCAGACTCACCATATGTTTTTGCCGGTGCATGATGCCCAAAGGGAGTGCGCTTATCCGGTAAAATGGTTTGAGGGCAAAGAAATAATGCAGTTTTACGGAGATGAGAGATTTCCTAATGCCATCTGCCCGGAGTTCAAACCGGAGCGTCCCGACAGGCTGGTCGTTTGTGCATATGACGGAGATGATATTGTCGCAATGGCAGGATGCTCGGAAGATGCTCCCCACTGGATGCAGATAGGCATTGATGTGATGCCGGAATATCGCAGCAAGGGGCTGGGTTCTGCTCTTGTTGCAATGATGAAAAACAGGATACTTGAGCAGGGTGACATACCCTTTTACGGTACCGGTGTTTCAAACTATCATTCATGGAACATAGCAATAAACTGTGGATTCAGACCCGTCTGGGTAGAAATTGGCGCAGAAAAACAGCGTTGATGATAGTTCAACGCTGTTTTTGCTGTCACGGTAGTTTTTTACCGCAGCTTTTGCAGAACTCAAAATCTTCCCCGGCAGGTGTGCCGCAGTATGGGCAGAAGGCGCTTGTGCTGCCATCGTTATTGTCGGTTTCACAGATGTCAGCACTTGAGCCAAAACGTTCGTTGAAAGGATCAGGCTCAATTTCGCTGTCCACTATGTCAAAGGAAGAGTACCGGTTTTCAGAAGTTGCATTTTTCAGATTGTATACTGCTGACGAAATGGCAGCGACGATGAAGATAATGCCGAACAGGGCGAAGATACCGCCGCCCATGCTGGCAGCAGCAATGGTCCATACAACGCCGAAAATACCTGCAAGTATACTCATTACTCCGCTCATAAAAGACGGACCTCTGCCTGGCTTTATACTTTTTATGTTGAACGCCTCCTTTTGTTAATATTTGTTTTTATAAATATAACATCATAAATGAATTTTTGCAATCTGCTGACAAAACAGCCGCAGTGATCCTTGACCACTGCGGCTGTTCCTGTGCTTATGATTAGTCGTCAAATGCGGGGTTATACATATAAACGTTTCTCTTGTCAAGTTTTTCTCTGGCAAGCTGGATAGCTTCGCCAAATCTCTGGAAGTGGACGATCTCGCGTTCTCGCAGGAACTTGATAACCTTGTTTACATCGGGATCATCAGATAGCCTGAGTATGTTGTCATAAGTTACTCTGGCCTTCTGTTCAGCGGCAAGGTCTTCCGTCAGGTCAGCTATGACATCGCCTTTGACCTGCATGGATGCCGCGGACCAGGGAGTGCCGCCGGCGGACTGAGGGTAAACACCGGTGGTGTGGTCAACAAAATATGGAGCAAAAGCACTGTCTTTGATTTGATCCTCGGAAAGGTTGCGGGTCAGCTGATGAACCAGTGTGCCTACCATTTCCAGGTGTGAAAGTTCCTCTGTACCTACAAAAGCGTTAAAATGACACCCAAGAGAAAGAGAGAAAAACCTTAAACCATTCCGATATGCGGTCAATTGTACCAATGTGTACTTGAGATAAAAAGGTACTGCACCTTAGATGCAGTACCTTTTTCAGGCTGTCAAAAAACCTCGTAGAGTTCGCTGACGAAGTCCGCGAATAAAGTCCAATATGAAATTTCCGGCAGCATGTATGTCGGAAATTTCTCTA
>CAZIPP010000001.1:1450-49261 GCA_964541215.1 uncultured Oscillospiraceae bacterium | reverse complement strand
GTTGAAATCGCAACACTTTAGGTTATTTGGGACAACGCTATCGTTTCATTGACTAAAGCGCTTATAAATGGTATAATTTAATATCTGGCATTTTAGCTGTAAATGAATCAATTAACAAGTGGGTGTTATATTTTGTGGCTTTCCGATAAATGGACTGATTACAGAGTTTTAGATACTTCCGGCGGACAAAAGCTGGAATCCTGGGGGAAGTATATTCTTGTTCGTCCCGACCCTCAGGTAATATGGGATACTAAAAAGGCTCATCCCGGCTGGAACAAAGCAGATGCTGTATATTCCCGTTCTTCAACCGGTGGTGGAAGCTGGTCAAAGCATAGCCTTCCAAAGAGCTGGCAGATCCATTATGATGATCTGACCTTCAATGTCAAGCCCATGAATTTTAAGCATACAGGAATCTTCCCTGAACAGGCTGCAAACTGGGATTTCATCAGAAGCCGCTGCAAAAAGGCAGGTCGTCAGCTTAACGTACTGAACCTGTTTGCTTATACAGGAGGCGCCACTGTGGCGGCTGCTTCTGCCGGTGCAAAGGTGTGCCATGTGGATGCTGCCAAGGGAATGGTAGCTTGGGCAAGGGAAAACGCTGCCGCTTCCGGGCTGTCCGAAGCTCCGGTACGTTGGATAGTTGACGACTGCGCGAAGTTTATTGAACGTGAGATTCGGCGTGGACGCAGATATGATGCAATAATTATGGATCCGCCCAGCTATGGTCGTGGACCTTCCGGAGAGATTTGGAAGCTTGAAAATGATCTGTTTGACTTTGTAAAGCTTTGTGCAAGGGTGCTTTCAGATGATCCCGATTTCGTAATAATCAATTCCTATACGACAGGTCTTGCTCCTTCTGTGCTGAGCTATATTCTGGGCGTTACTGTTCGGAAGCAGCACGGGGGCATAGTCGAATGTGACGAGCTTGGACTTCCTGTTGAAAGCAGCGGACTCGTGCTGCCTTGCGGCAGTGCCGGACGTTGGCGAAAGGACTAAAATGAGCGAACTTATCAAATTTGAAAATACTTCCTTTGCCTATCCTGAAAGCTCAGAAAATCTTGCTCAGCTTGTTTTTGAAGATCTGGATCTTGAGATAGAAGAAGGTTCATTCGTGGTAGTGCTGGGGCATAATGGCTCAGGAAAGTCCACTTTGGCAAAGCACATGAACTCGGTATTGCTGCCATCCGGCGGAAAGGTTTGGATAGCCGGTTACGATTCATCCAATGAAGACGATATTATTAACATTCGCCGCAACGTTGGAATGGTGTTCCAAAACCCGGACAATCAGATAGTTTCAAACGTTGTTGAAGAAGATGTGGCTTTTGCTCCCGAAAACCTGGGTATCCCTCCGTCTGAGATACGCCAGCGTGTTGATGATGCATTGAAACTGGTTGGCATGTATGACTACCGTGAACATGCGCCTCATCTTTTGTCGGGCGGGCAGAAACAGCGTATCGCTATTGCAGGTGTTATTGCCATGCGTCCCCGCTGCATAGTGCTGGACGAGCCTACGGCTATGCTGGATCCGCAGGGCAGAAAAGATGTTATCGAAACCATAATGAAGCTTAATCGTGAAGCCGGCATTACAGTTGTGCTTATCACTCATCATATGCGGGAAGCTATCGATGCAGACAGGCTTATTGTAATGTCTGATGGAAAGATAATAGCTGACGATGTTCCGCGTAAGGTTTTTGCCAATGTTGAACTTTTGAAGAGCGTGGGGCTTACTGTACCTGATACAACAGCTCTGCTATATGAACTGAATTCTCTCGGCGCTGAGTTTCCTTTGGAAGCTTTATCTGTAACTGAATGCGCTGAGGTTTTGTACGATTACATCACAAAAGGAAATTAATTATACGGAGGATGCGTAATTGGCTCCTTTGATCCAAACACAGCAGCTCAGGCATGTCTACTCTGCAGGCACTCCTTTTGAGCATGTTGCCATTGATGGCATAGATTTTTCAGCTGATGCCGGTGAATTCATCGGTATCATTGGTCATACAGGTTCCGGTAAATCGACCTTCATTCAGCATTTGAATGGTTTGCTTAAGCCTACTTCCGGTCACGTCCTGTTCAATGGAGAGGATATCTGGAAGATAAAGACTCGTGACGTTAGATTTCAGGTGGGTCTTGTATTTCAGTATCCCGAATACCAGCTTTTTGAAGAGACCGTTTTTGAGGACATTGCTTTTGGACCCAAAAACATGAAGCTTTCTGACGAAGAGGTAAAACGCCGCGTTCTCAAGGCTGCGGGATTTGTTGGCGTAACTGAGGATATGTTGGGTAAGTCTCCCTTTGAACTCTCCGGAGGTCAGAAACGCCGCGTTGCAATTGCCGGCGTTATTGCCATGGAACCAAAGGTACTTATACTTGATGAACCCACCGCCGGGCTTGACCCCGAAGGAAGGAACAGTATTCTGGATAATATCCGTGCTTACCGTGATGCGACCGGCGCTACCATTATCATGGTCTCTCACAGTATGGAAGAGATGGCAGAAAACGCTGAGCGACTTGTTGTATTCAATGATGCAAAGATATCCATGGATGGAGACCCGCAGAAAATATATTCCAAAGCTTCCGAACTGAAAGATATTGGACTTGATGTTCCCCTTATAACAGAAGTTGTGCTGAAGCTTAAAGAAATGGGACTGGATATAGACACTTCCGTTTATACTGTTTCTCAGGCAAAGGACAGAATCCTCTCCATGAAGGGAGGAAGCGCCTATGCTTAAAGATGTCACGCTTGGTCAGTATTTCCCGGGAAACACTTTTATCCACAGACTTGATCCCAGAACCAAGCTGATTGCAACAGTATTGTTTATCGTTATGCTGTTCACGGCTCAATGGCTAGTGTCTTATGCCTTGGTGCTTGTGTTTTTGCTTTTATGCCTGAAAGTTGCAAAGATACCTCTTAAGACTATCGTAAAGAGCCTTAAGCCGTTGGTCATAATCATAATTTTGACTGCTGTGCTTAATATGTTTTATACTCCCGGTGAAGCGCTGGTAAGCTTTTGGCGTATAACCATTACCAAAGAAGGCGTGTTTAACGCAATTAAAATGGTTCTGCGCATTTCTATGCTTATAACAGGCACATTTATGCTTACCTATACCACATCACCCATCATGCTTACTGACGGTCTTGAATTACTTCTGAATCCGCTGAAGAAGATAAAGGTGCCGGTTCATGAGCTTGCGATGATGATGAGTATTGCGCTCAGGTTTATTCCCACACTTATTGAAGAAACAGATAAAATCATCAGCGCACAAAAGGCGAGAGGCGCTGATTTTGAAAGCGGAAATATCATGCAGAGAGCCAAGGCGCTCATTCCAATACTTGTACCGCTGTTTATAAGCTCCTTCCGGCGTGCCGATGAACTGGCCGTGGCAATGGAATGTCGCTGTTACCACGGTGGCGAAGGAAGAACTCGAATGAGGATACTGAAATTTGCTGCCAATGATTGGCTTGCTCTGCTTTTGGTGGCTGCTTTGCTTGCTGCTGTAATCGTATTGAAAGTATTTGGACTGTAAGGAATTCTTGATATGCGTAATATTGCCCTAAAGCTTATGTACGAGGGAACTCGTTATCATGGATGGCAGGTACAGAAAAATGACGTTACTGTCTGCGGAACGCTGCAGCGAGCGTTGGCAATGATACTTAAAACCAACGTTTCTGTTACCGGCTGTGGACGCACCGATGCGGGGGTTCATGCCAAAACATATATTGCAAACTTTCGTACCGATGCCCGTATACCCACAGACAGGCTGCCTTATGCGCTTAACACGCATTTGCCTGATGATATTTCTGTTCTTGCTGCGTATGAAGTGCCTGATAGTTTCAATGCTATTGGCTCCTGCGTTAAAAAGGAATACACCTATCTTATTTATAATTCTCGCATCAAAGACCCGTTCTATGTCAATCGCGCATGGTTCTATCCTTCAAAGCTTAATGAAGAGCTTATGGCTGAGGCTGCAGAACAATTTGTGGGTACCCATGATTTTAAGGCAGTCAGATCAGTTGGTACGGAAACTAAAACTACTGTTCGCACCGTGCATTACTATAATGTTCGCCGTGATGGCGATATGGTTGAGCTTAAGGTGTGCGCCAATGGTTTTCTATACAATATGGCTCGTGCGATGGCAGGAACGCTTGTATATGTTTCCGAAGGAAAGATCAAGCCCCATGAGATAGGCTCCATACTGGAAAAAGGAGACCGAACCCTTGCAGGACCTACAGTTCCTCCCGGTGGTCTGTATCTGACAAAATTATGGTATAATGAGGATGGTGCCTGTATTGAATAAAAGCAAGCAGGACAGCAAAAGTAAAGTCATTGAATTTAATAAAGATATTGTTTCCGATAAGAAGAAAATAAAATACGCTGTTATACTGATAGTGCTTGCGCTTATCGGTATTGCCTTTTTTGTATTTGCTGATGATATCAATACCGATGGGATCACAAGAGTATTTACTTACTTTTCATCCGCAAAAGATGAGGATGGTTCGATTTCGGATATCACCATTTCTTCTGATGCGAGGAATAGCTATGGCAATTTGAACGGAAGTTTTGTCGTTGCAGATGCCGGCGGTGTAAAATTGTATTCAGTAAATGGTCAGCAGGTATTTTCTCACTCTGAGCTTATGAGCAGCCCTGTGGTAAAAACCGGCAATGAGTTGGGAATAGTTTATGATATAGGCGGAAATACTTTGCTGGTGTTTGACAAGGAAAGCGTTCTCAAAACAGTTGAAACCGACTATCCTGTTATAGATGCATCTATCAGTGGAGACTGGATAACTCTGACCACAGAGGAAAATGGTTATAAGGCGCTGGTTACCGTATATGACCGGAGTTTGAATGCGAGATATATGTTTTACTCAGCCGACGCCTACATTATCTCCGCCTCCGCTGCTCCGGATGGTCACAGTGTGACCGCCGTTTCAATGAGAATAGATGACTCAGTATTTGTTACAGAATTGCTGACATACCGTCTGGATTCCGAAGAACTATATGCTTCCTATCGTCTGGAAGATCAAACGGCTTTGCATTTTGAGTATATTTCCAATAATGAGATGTGTGTTATCTGCGAGGAAAGTGTGTTTTTTATTAATGAAGACGGCACTTCCACGTCGTATGACTATTCTTCAAACTACCTTGGCGGGTTTGATATATCCTCCAACGGAAATGCAGCTCTTGTGCTGAATAAAAACTCTGTAGGTACCAGATGCTCACTTGTTACTGTTGCAAAGGATGGTACATTGCTTGGAAGCATTGACTCTAATGTAGAACTGATTTCGGTTTCTTATGAGGGAGATTATGTTGGCGCGTTGACTTCCGGACAACTGAATATATATGATAACAATATGAGTCCGAGATTGGCGGTCTCTGATGTTGCCGGATCAAAGAAGGTATTTATGCAGAAAGACGGAACTGCATTTATTGTGTTTAACGACTGCGTTAAGCTTTATATTCCGTAAAAGTGTAAGTTTTGGTTCTTGCTGAACCATCTATTTTGAATCGAGGCGAACTTAATGAGTATTCCTAATATTCTGTCAGTATTTCGGCTGCTGCTTGTTCCTGTTTTTGTGATCGTTTTCTTTTCCGGAGAAAGTGATTCTTATGCGTTTGCAGCTTTTGTCTATGCAATTGCGTGTCTGACTGATGTGCTTGACGGAATGATAGCAAGACGATTCAACCAGATAACTAAACTGGGAAGAGTTCTTGACCCGCTTGCAGATAAACTGATGGCGTTTACTGTGCTTGTTTGTATTATGATCGATGGCATTATCCCGATTTGGGCTGTGGTGATATTCTTTGTAAAAGAATGCTTTATGGGTATTGGCGCACTGGTCATGTACAAAAAGCTTGATGATGTCATACCGTCTGATAAGTTCGGGAAGGCGGCTACCGCGTGTTTCTTTGCTGTGTCCGTATTGTTGATGGTGTTCCATGGAATACCTCATTATGTTGCTACCATTATGATACTTGTTCCCACTGTCATTTCGCTGATAGCGCTTTTCCATTATCTGAAACTTTCCCTACCTATGATCAGGAAAAAATCGGCAGATGCCTGATTAAGAATTGAGTGTGTATATTTTTGCGCTTATCGAGTTGATGTTGTTGCTGACAAACTGCATATTACTCTTCAAAGCAAGAAAGGAATTGCCAAAAAATGAATCCTACTGTCTGTTCAAGATGCAAAAAGAATGTAGCCGTGGTATTTATATCCAGAATCGAAAACGGTAAAAGTATAAACGAGGGTCTGTGCATCAAGTGCGCCAGAGAACTGGGTATAAAGCCTGTTGATGATATGATTCAAAAAATGGGGTTGTCAGAAGATGAGCTTGACGGTCTTACAAACGAAATGATGGAAGCCTTTGGCGGCATTGAAGGTCTGGAACAAATAGAAGACGGTGATGCCGATTTTGAAGAAGGCAAGACAGCCACTTTTCCGTTTTTGAACAAGCTCTTTGGCGCCGATTCCGATGCTGTTGCTCAGCCTCGCCAGAATCAGCAGCAGAGCCGTGAAAAAAACGATAAGAACGATAAGAGCGACAAGAAGAAAAAATATCTTGACAATTACTGCATCTGCCTGACCGACAGAGCCAGGCAGGGAAAGCTGGATAATATAGTCGGCAGGGAAGAGGAGACACTGCGTGTCATCCAGATACTCAACCGTCGTCAGAAAAATAATCCCTGCCTTATCGGTGAACCCGGTGTTGGTAAAACTGCCATAGCCGAAGGTCTTGCCATAAAGATCGCGCAGGGCAACGTGCCATATAAGCTGCAAAGCAAAGAGGTTTATCTTCTTGATCTGACATCTCTTGTAGCAGGTACTCAGTTCCGTGGTCAGTTTGAAAGCCGAATGAAGGGACTTATAGAGGAAATCAAAAAATTCGGAAATATTATCCTTGTTATCGATGAGGTTCACAATCTTGTTGGTGCAGGTGACGCGGAAGGCTCCATGAACGCTGCAAATATTCTCAAACCGGCTTTGTCCAGAGGTGAGATACAGGTTATTGGTGCCACTACATTTACCGAATACCGTAAGCATATCGAAAAGGACTCTGCCCTTGAACGCAGATTCCAGCCTGTTACCGTAAATGAACCTTCGATTGAAGAGACTGTTAAGATCATAGAAGGTATTGCTCATTATTACGAAAGCTTCCACGGTGTTAAGATAAGCGAAAAAGTAGCTCGTCAGGCTGTTGTACTTTCTGAACGTTACATTACCGACAGATTCCTGCCTGACAAAGCTATTGACCTTATTGATGAAGCCTGCTCAGATGTAAACCTTCGCAGTAAGGTGATAGAAAACCTGTCGAAGGCAAGAAAAGAGCTGGACGATATCAACTTTGAACGTGAGCATATTCTTGCTGATACTGCCAATATTGATTATGAACGTCTGGCACATCTGAAAAGCTGTGAGATGCAGACTCAGGAGCGGATCGAACAGCTGGAGGCAGAAGGTGTTCCGGAGCTGACTGTGGAAAACCTTGCCAATGTCATTGAGCTTTGGACAAAGATACCTGCCAGTAAGATAAACACATCTGAATACGGAAGACTGAAAGGTCTTGACCAGCGTCTCAAGCAACGCATAATTGGTCAGGATGAAGCTGTTGATACTGTATCCGCGGCTATTCGCAGAAGCCGTGTAGGTATTTCCGCGAAACGGCGTCCGGTATCCTTCATTTTTGTTGGCTCCACCGGTGTTGGTAAGACTGAGCTGGTAAAGTGCCTTGCGGAAGATCTGTTTGATTCAACAGATTCACTTATCAGACTGGATATGTCTGAGTATATGGAGAAGCATTCTGTTTCCAAAATTATCGGTTCTCCTCCCGGATATGTCGGATACGATGAAGCAGGTCAGCTTACTGAAAAGATCCGCCGCAAGCCTTACGCGGTTATCCTGTTTGATGAAATTGAAAAGGCTCATGCAGACGTATTGAACATTTTGCTTCAGATCCTTGACGACGGGCGCATCACCGATGCCCACGGCAGAACGGTCAACTTTGAAAACACTGTTATCATCATGACCTCCAATGCCGGCAGCGACAAGAAGGACGGAACCGTTGGCTTCAACCGTTCTGTCAGTGAACAGAGCAAAGAAAAGGCCATGAAGGCGCTTAATGATTTCCTGCGACCCGAATTCATAAACCGTGTGGATGAAATTGTTGCGTTCAACAAACTTAGCGAAGATGACTTTGCCAGGATAACGGTTATCATGCTGAATGAACTTGCTGAAACCATGAAGGAAAAAGAGATAAATCTTAGCTGGGATAGCGCGGCTGTATCTTGGCTTACAGCCAAGTCTTTCTCTCAGACCTATGGTGCGAGAAATCTTCGCCGTCTGATCCAGAAAGAAGTTGAAGACCGCATAGCTGCTATTTTGATAGACAGTTATGAAAGCGAGATAAGCCTGATAAAGCTCACCGTTTCTGAAGAGCAGTTGAGCGTTATTTCCATGTAAACGAGGTTAGAGTATGCTCGAACTACTGAAGAAGCCAGACATAAAGGAACTGCTTTTTGATGGTAATATTGGACTTGAAAAGGAAAATATACGAGTCCATCGTGATGGATATATGACCCTTACGCCACACCCCTTTGGCAATAAGGCTAAACATCCATATATAATTACCGATTTTTCCGAAAGCCAGGTTGAGATCGGCACCATTGTGTGCAACAATCCGGATGAGGTATACGATCAATTGGAGAATCTTCATGATATCGTTACTACCACTATTGCTGTTGAGTATCAGGAACCTGAGTTCCTGTGGCCGATAAGCAATCCGCCGCTTTTTAATTCGGGTGATGAAATACCTATAGCAGAATATGATGATGAGAACATTGAAAAACACCGATACAGGGAATATCTTGCTGAAAAATACGGCAAAGAGATCATGCTGTACTCCGGTATTCATTTCAATTATTCTTTCAACCTCAAGCTTATCGACAGACTGCATCAGGAACTTGGAAGGACAGATGATATCAAATTCCTTAAGTCCGAGATGTATATGCGGCTTGCTAAAAACTGCTATATATATTCATGGTTCCCTGTGGTCATGACTGCTGCAAGCCCGGTATTTCACGGGACTTTCATGGATGAAGGCGAAGAAGTGGGAGGAGGAAGGTTCCTCGGTTATAGCTCGATGCGCAACAGCAAATATGGCTATTGGAA
The DNA here is from genome assembly GCA_964541215.1 of uncultured Oscillospiraceae bacterium. Classification (GTDB taxonomy): domain Bacteria; phylum Bacillota; class Clostridia; order Oscillospirales; family Oscillospiraceae; genus SIG469. Next base: position 40,090 of record CAZIPP010000001.1, on the reverse strand, counting down.
TAAGGAACAGCTTTATCTGGATTATGCAAGCCTTGATTCGTATATAGACAGTGTGATAGACCTTGTTCAGGCCGGTAAGCTTTATTCATCAGCCGAGTTCTATACGCCTGTTCGAATCAAGCCGAAGGGCAAGTATCTGATGAAAAACCTCCGTGACGGTGGTGTTAATCATATTGAGCTTCGTATGTTCGATCTGAATCCGCTAGATAAAAATGGCATGGCTAAGGCTGATATGAAGCTGATCGAGTATTTTCTTATCTATTTGTCAACTCTTCCCGACTTCGATTACACAGAAGAGCTGCAGGAGCTCAGCTTTAAAAACCATTTGTCATCGTCTGCTTACGATCTGGATTCTGCCTACATAACTTTGAACGGTAAGACTCAGACCATTCGAGAAGCTACTTTGGAGTTTATTGGACAGATGCGTGAATTCTTTGTTCTTATGGAACATGATGGAGCGCTGAAATGCCTGGATGAAGCAGAGCAGCGTGTACTCGACCAGAATAAGCTTTATTCTCACATTGTTTACGAGGGAATAAAGAAGGAAGGCTATGTTCAGTTTGGTATCAATCGAGCACTTCACGCCCTTAAACTTTCCAACGAAAAGTATTATCTGCTCAAGGGGTTTGAGGATATGGAGTTGTCCACTCAGGCTCTTATCAAAGCGTGCCTGAAGCTTGGTGTTACCTATGAGGTGCTGGACAGAAAAGATAACTTTATCCGTCTTACCAGAGAAGGACATACCGAGTATGTCAAGCAGGCGACCAAAACGTCTAAAGATAACTGTGCCAGCATTTTGCTGATGCGAAATAAGCATTTGAGTAAAAAGCTGCTTTCTGAAAATGGCATCAATGCTCCGGAAGGCAAGCTGTATGAAGATAAGGAGTCTGCTTATAGCGATTTTGACTATTATCAGGGAAAACAGATAGTAATTAAGCCAAACTTTTCCAACTATGGTTCAGGCATTAATATCTTTAAAGACAGCTTTACTCTCGAGGACTACAGGACGGCAGTGGATATGGCTTTCAGCCGCAGTAGTGAGATAATAATTGAGGAATACTTCCACGGTGAGGACTATCGTTTCCTTGTTATTGGCAATGAAGTACAGGCGGTAAGCAAACGAATGCCGGCATCTGTTACCGGCGATGGCGTAAGTACGATTAAGGAGCTTATTCTCAAAAAACGTCATCATCCATTGAGAGGTGAGGGACATACCAGACCACTTGGGTTTATCGGTATGGGCGCTGAGGAAGAACTGCATCTAAAGATGCATGGTATGAGCTTTATGACTGTACCTGAAAAGGACGAAGTGGTATACCTGCGCAACAATGCAAACGTGTCTACCGGCGGCGATTCCATCGACTGCACAGATGTGGTGCATCCCTCATACAAAGAACTTGCCCTTGAGGCGGCAAAGTCTGTGGGCGCTGTTTTCTGTGGTGTAGATATTGTTGCTCGGGATATTAAAGCTCCATTGACTGATGATAACTATACTATCCCTGAACTTAACTTCAACCCATCCATCAAGCTGCATTGCTATCCTTCAGTAGGGCAAGGCAGACCTATCGGCGAAACTGTTGTACGTTTCCTGTTTGATGGACTGCTCTAAAATAAAAAAGCTGCAAAACTTCGGTTTTGCAGCTTTTTTGCTATCTGTTTTCGATAAGGCATACAGCGTGGCAGGCAATGCCTTCGCCGATGCCGGTAAAACCAAGACCTTCTTCGGTGGTAGCTTTGATGTTAAGAGCTTCTTTTTCGCAGCCGATGACCAACGCCAGATTTTCAAGCATTTGGGGAATGTACTTTGCCAACTTCGGTGCTTGAGCAATAACAGTAATGTCTGCGTTAATGAGTCGATAACCGGACGAATCCAACAGCTCCACACACTTTTGAAGGAGTATCAAGCTTGAAATGTCTTTGAATTCGGCTGAAGAATCGGGAAAGTGACGACCTATATCTCCAAGACCGGCTGCGCCAAGCATAGAGTCCATCAAGGCATGAGTCAAAACGTCTGCATCTGAATGACCAAGCAGACCTTTTTCGTATGGTATCACTACGCCTCCCAAGACAAGTTGTCTTCCTTCCACGAGTCGGTGTACGTCATAACCATGTCCTATTCTCATGGGGAGTTCCTCCTATCAAGAATTGCCTTAGCCAGAAGGACATCAACAGGGGTCGTCAGCTTGATGTTCTCGTCTGAGCCATCTGTAAAAAACACAGGAAGCCCCAAAGCTTCAACAGCCTGAGCATCATCTGTTATGCTGAGCTCTTTTGCTTTTGCATTTGTAAGAGCGGCAGACAGGATGTTTCTGGCAAATGCTTGAGGTGTTTGTACGAGGCGAAGCCTGGATCTATCGTAAGTTGTATGTACCTTGCCGTCTGTTTCTTCTTTGACGGTGTCTTTAGGAAGAATTGCAGGGACAGCTGAACCATATTTTACTGCGGTTTTTATGGCAGATTTAATTATCTGCTCAGTTACGAGAGGACGTGCTCCGTCATGGACAGCAACTATCTCAGCGGTTGAAGATACCGCGGACAGTCCTGCCAGAACCGAGTCTAGGCGCTGATCTCCACCTACAACAATGTTGGACACTTTCGAAAAATCATTGCTTCGGCAGATGTCCGACAGCTGAACAAGCAAGTCGCTTCGGGTCACGAGGACTATTTCATCAACTTTATCGCAATGCTGAAAAGCTTCAAGAGTCCAAACAATAACAGGCTTGCCGCAAAGGGAGATCATAAGCTTGTCCTCTCCCATTCTTGTGGACGATCCGGCTGCGCAGATTATTACTGAGCAGTTCACCTTTTTGCTGTTTTTTTCTTTCTTTTTGCCAAACAGCGGCATAGTCTCACTCCTGACTTTTGATTAGCTCTTCTATTGCAAGCATAATACCTGTACGTCCGGTCTCATATGTAAGTCCGCCCTGCATATAAGCCGCATAAGGTTCTCTTTTTGGTCCATCGGCAGAAAGTTCGATTGAAGCGCCCTGGATAAAAGCACCTGCTGCCATTATAACAGGAACATCATAACCGGGCATATCCCAAAATTCGGGGGTTACATAGCTGTCAACCGGTGCTCCCTTCTGGATACCTGCGCAGAATTTTGCCAATGCGTCAGGGTTGCCGAATTCTATTAGCTGGACAATGTCGGCTCTTGGATCATCGGCAGATGGAAGGGTCTTATAATTGAGCAGTTCCATGGCTTTTGCGCAGAAAACGGCGGTCTTCAGAGCCTGAGCAACTGTGTGGGGAGCCAGAAACAGTCCCTGATACAGTTGACGGTTGGTATTGAGTGTAGCGCCGCATTCACGTCCGATGCCGGGAGTTGTCATACGCATAGATGCAGCTTCGACCAGATCGTGGCGTCCGGCGATATATCCGCCGGTGGGGGCAATACCTCCACCCGGATTTTTGATAAGGGAACCAATGATGAGGTCTGCGCCCACCTGAGACGGCTCAATAGTCTCAACAAATTCGCCGTAACAGTTGTCTACCAGTATTTTGGCACTGGGATTTTCTGCTCTTACAATGTCTATTATTTCACCGATCTCGGAAACTGAAAGGGATTTTCTGGAAGAATAACCTCTTGAACGCTGTATCAAAACTGTGTTAGCTTCAGGTACGCGGCGTTTTATTTCAGCAAAATTCGGGAGACCTGAATCAGTTACGGGAACGTAGTCGTACTTTATTCCATAATCTTTAAGGGAACCCGGATAATTCCCGGTAACGCCTATAACACCCAAAAGAGTATCATAGGGAGGTCCTACCAAAGACAGAAGGGTGTCGCCCGGACGGAGTGCGCCAAACAGAGCACAGGCTATGGTGTGGGTCCCGTTAACAAAGTTTATACGCATTAGAGCATCTTCTGTCTGAAAAATATCGGCACATACCTGACCGAGACGTTCGCGTCCCATGTCATCATAGCCATATCCGGTGGTACCAGCAAAACAAGCCTCGGATACTTTGTTCTTTTGAAAAGCAGACAGGACCTTCTCGCTATTATATCTTGAGATCTGGTCGATTTCAGAAAAACGGCTGACTATCTGTGATTCTGCCTGTTGTGCTATCTCAAGGGTTCTTGGTGAATAATCAAAAAATGAAAGCATTATTTTTATCCTTAGTTGTATTTCTTTTCCAGCATGGCTGTCAAAATCCTGACGCAGCCATCAACGTCTTTTTCGTTGACCATCTCAGAAGGAGTATGGATGTAACGTGTTGGGATGCTGAGGATCCCGGTGGGAACGCCGCCTCGGGTGATGTGTATTGCGCCTGCGTCTGTTCCGCCTGCCAGCTGGGCATCAAGTTGATACTCTATGTCGAGAGACTCTGCACAGTCTTTCATCGCGGCAATAACATCGCTGTGACACAGAACAGATCTGTCCATCAATTTGATGATCGGACCTTTACCGATGGCGGTGTCAGCCTTGGTTTCGCAGCCGGGAGTGTCGTAAACGCCGGCAACATCGACGGCAATGGCGATGTCAGGATCAACAGTGTAGGCGGCTGTTTTTGCGCCGCGGATGCCAATCTCTTCCTGAGTAGAAAAGACAAACCAACAGTCGTTTTCAGAATTCTTCAGATTCATCAACGCCTGAATGAGTACATAACAGCCGATGCGGTTATCAAGATAGGGGGATACGATAAGTGAACCTGCATGCTCACAGACAGTATCATATACGGCAGTATCTCCAATTGACACGATGCCCTCGGCTTCTTCCCTGGAAGACGCACCAATATCGATATACATATCTGTTATTTTTGCTTCGGAAGCTTTTGTACTCCCGTCAAGAAATACAGCGCCAACAGCGCCATTTTCAAAGCGAACTCTGGTACCTGGCAGGGTAACGAGTCGGATACCACCAAGGTCGTAAAGACGCACATATCCGTCTTTGTCGATATAGGTAACAACAAGACCGAGGGAGTCCATGTGCGCGGACATCATGATTTTTTTGCCGTTGCCTTTTTTATGGACAAAAAGGTTTCCCATAGCATCTGTGGTTATCTCATCTGCGTAGGGAGCGCAGTATTCGGAAATGAGTGCAGCGATCTGCTTTTCATTTCCTGATGGAGAATGGGTAGAAGTTAGGGCGCGAACCATATTAAAATCGATCATAATATACCTCCAAGTTTCTCGAGGAATTTTTCAAGCAGCACAGGCATATTTTCCATATCAGTCACAGAACCGACACAGGAAGGAGAGTGAATATAGCGAAGTGCGGCAGCAATACCGCAGACCTTACAGCCTGAAGCAGTGCGCTGTATGGCGGAAGCATCGGTACCGCCGGAAATGTACTGTTTTGTCTGCCATTGAATATTGTTTTCTTCCGCAGTCTCACAAAGAAGCTCAAACAATTCCCGGTCATAAACCGTACCGCCATCCATAAAGGGGATCACAACACCCTTTCCGGGAGCGCAGACTTTCTTATTATCAGGCATAGAAGGTAAATCAGCCGCAGTTGTACCTTCGGCAATAATAGCAATATCAGGTCGAACGCTGAAGGCAGCTCCCAATGCTCCGCGTGTACCTATCTCTTCTTGAACAGTAAAAGCAAAGTAGGTGTCGAAGGGGAGAGGCTTTTCGATAAGCTTGATAAGCACAGCACAGCCAACACGGTCGTCAATGGCTTTTGCTTTGAACATATCGCTGCCCATCATAAAGGGTTTGCTGCAAAAACAGCCGTAATCACCGAGAGAGACGAGACTTTCGGCTTCTTCTCTGTTTGCCGCTCCAATATCGATATAAAGCTTGCTGGCCGGGATGGCCTTTTTTTCTTCACCGCTTTCAACGAGGTGGAATGCCTTTACACCTATAACGCCGGGAATACGCTTGTCGCCAACAACGACCTTGCGCCCAACAACAACGCGGCTGTCCACGCCGCCTACAAAACTGAATTTAAGGTATCCGCTATCTGTTATACCCCGGATGATCAAACCAACCTCATCCATGTGCGCGGCAAGTAAAACCGCTTTACATGGAACCTTTGCACCTTTTTTGAAAACTATTAAATTTCCGTTTGCGTCAGTACGAATGGAGTCGGCGTATTTACTCACTTTTTCCTGAATGTATTGCCTGACTTCATCCTCGCAGCCCGAGGGACCAAACAGCTGACAGAGTTCTTTGACAAGCTGAATCACTTTACATCCACCTCCCGGGATTTTTGAGGAATTCCGCCAGAAGAGAGGCGGTGTTTTCAAGATCGGAAATAGCCATGGTTTCACATGGACTGTGCATATACTTTATTGGAATTGAAAGAACCGAAGTGGGAACACCTTCACGGCTGACATATATGGGCCAGCCATTTGTTCCGGTATGACCTTCCATTACTTCTATCTGGTTTGGGATATCCTTTTCTTTGGCAATATCAGTGAAGGCTTTGGACATTTTTCTGTTCATGCTGGGACCATAGCCGACTGCAGGACCTCCTTTGAATTTGAGGGTCTTCTCACTGTCGGCATCGGGGGTATGAGCATGAGTTACATCTACCGCAACAGCGTAGTCAGGTGCTATGGAAAAAACACCAGCAGCTGCGCCCCTTGTCCCAACCTCTTCCTGAGTGCTGCCCATGATATAAAGGTCGAAATCGAGTTTTTCGTTTTTGAGATGCTCCAATGTTAGAATGATGGCAGTGAAGCACGCACGATCATCCATGGCTTTGCCGCTGACGATGCTGTTTGCAAGTTCGCAGAAAGAATCATCAAACACTATATTGGTTCCAATGGGGATCAGTTCTTTTGCCTGCTGCTCGGAAAGCCCTGCGTCAATAAACATTTTGTCTACAGGGACGGATTGAGACATTTGAGCCGCAGTCTGTACATGTGGTGGCAGACAAGTCACAACGCCCCTTATTGGATTATCAGCCAGAATAGCGACTTCTCTTGAGGGAAGCATTCTGGGGTCGATACCGCCAACACAGGCAAAACGCAGAAATCCGTCCTGCTGTCCGGTCACGACCATTCCTATCTCATCAAGATGGGCGTCAAGCAAAACCTTTTTTGCATTATCTTTACCGCATTTGATGCAGGCAATAACGTTGCCCAGTTTGTCTGTTTTCACGTCATCGGTATACTGCTTCAGCAGTTCGCATGCCTTTTGTGCTGCCGCGTTTTCCATGCCGGAAGGACCGTTGAGAGATGAAAACTCTTTCAGTACATTTATGATATCCAAGCTATCACTCCTTAAAGCTCGTTAACTATTTTTTTGAAAAATCTTCCGCGTTCAACAAAGTTTTTAAACCTGTCGAATGAAGCTGAGGCAGGGGAGAGTATCACAGTATCTGATGGATGTGCCAGTGATGCGGCTTTCTGAACAGCCAGTGTGAAATCCGGTTCCATGATTATCTCCGGTGCGGTACTGTCAAATCCGGGGGCGGATTCTACGGCAATGCGTATCTTTTCAGCCGTTGCGCCCGTAAGTACCAGCTTTTTTACATGCTCGAGAATAACAGGTCCCAGATCATCATAAGGAATATTCTTATCGTATCCGCCTGCTATGAGTATGACTTTTTCGTTAAATGACCGGAGATCGGCTATAGTTCGCGAAGGACTTGAAGCCATAGAATCATTGAAGAATCTTACGCCGTCTTTGATCCTGCACAGCTCCAGCCTGCCTTCCACACCGCCGAACTCTTTTGCGACCTCTGCAATATGCTCGGGCTGTACCAAGTCAAACGTTGCGCAGATAGCAGCCAGATAGTTTTCTACGTTGTGCAGTCCGGGGATTTTTATATCGGCAGAATCAACAACTTTTGTCATCTTCCCGTTTTCCACCCTGTATAGTGTTGTGCCATCAAAAAATGCTCCGTTTTCAGGCATTTGTTTGCGGGAGAAATACTCAACAGCACCATTGGCTTTTGTCGCAAAACTGCTGGTTATATCGTTGTCCAAATTTAGTATCAGACGTCCATCAGAGGATTGGTGCAGATATATGTTCTCCTTTGCCTGAACATATTCATCCATTGAGGAATGCATATCCAGATGGTTAGGTGCAAGATTGGTTATGACTGAAACGTCAGGGCTTTGGGACATTGTCATCAGCTGGAAGCTGGAAAGCTCCAAAACAGCAATGTCACTTTCAGTCATTTCATCCACAATAGGAAGAAGGGGATTTCCTATGTTTCCTCCCACGTAAACCTTGTGACCTGCATTTTTCAGTATCTCTGAAATGAGAGTGGTCGTGGTGGTTTTGCCGTCGCTGCCGGTTACGGCAATTATTTTACAGGGACAAAGACGGAAAAAGACCTCCATCTCTGAAGTGATCTCAGAACCGTTTTGACGTGCCTTTACCAAAGCGGGATTATCAGGATGCATACCGGGAGTACGAAAGATAATGTCGGCATCCAAATCGTCGAGATAGCTTTCGCCAAGACGAAGAGTGGCGCCCAGAGCTTCCAGTTCTTCTGCAAGTCCTTCCAAAGCGTCCCGGTCTTTCTTATCACATGCCAGAACAGAAACCCCATATCCAAGCAGTATTTTTATCAGAGGTGTATTACTTACGCCGATCCCGACGATAGCCAAGCGTTTCCCTTTCAGTGACTGGGCGTATTGCTTTAATGTCATAAAAACCTCCAGCGCATTTAACATTTTTTGCTACACAATCATTATATCCTTATTCTATGGATTTTTCAATAAAATTGACAATGAAGGATAAATGAGATACAATTACAAAACCGGGATGGACAGCCGCGCCGACAGTACCGAAAGGTCGTTGGTGAGGAAAGTCCGGGCTCCATAGGGTAAGGATAGCGGGTAACGCCCGCCGGAGGCGACTTCAGGAAAAGTGCAACAGAGATATACCGCCTTCCGACTGGAAGGTAAGGGTGGAAAGGCGAGGTAAGAGCTCACCGACTGCCGTGTGAAAGCGCGCAGTCCTGTAAACTCTATCCGGAGCAACACCGTAATGGGACATTGGCTGACCCGGCCGTCCCTTTGGTGGCTTGAGCGTATTGGCAACAATACGCCTAGATAGATGGCTGTCTATAACAGAACCCGGCTTACAGTCCCGGTCTTGAAAAAAGATACTGCTGCAGATTTTGCAGCAGTATCTTTTTTCATTATCCGCCTGCGCATTTTTTACAGGCAGTAAGTCCTTTTGCCATGGCATCTTCCAAGGTGGATTCAAAGTAAGTTCCGCTGCCGCAGTTGGAACTATAGTGATATCTTGAACCGCTGGCAGTGATAAAAACTGTCATTGTGTCTTCTGAATAGGTTTCAACAGTGTTTTGTGAAGTGGATGTTTCCGGCTCAGTAGAGGTGGATGGAGAATCTGATTGAACAGGCGCAAAAGAGGGCGGGGAAGACTCCAAAGCCTCGAAATCGTTACTGTCCTCATTGACCGGTTCGTTATTGGGAGCATTTGCCGCCGGAACAACATCAGTTGTGTCATAGGATGTATTCTGGGAAGATTCAATTGAAAGTGAAACCAGCTGAGATAGGCTCTGGATCTGTTCGTTCATTGATTGAATTGTAGCTTTTAACTCTTCATTTTGGGCTTTGAGTTCAGATACATCTTCTAGCAGAGCCAGTACATCTGCTTTGAGCGCAGAAACTTCGGTGGTGTTATCGTTACATGAGCAAAGTGAAAATGACAAAACTAAAAAAGTAAGAAAGAGCACGAATTTTTTCATAAAAATGCTCCTGTAAATGTATTTGCAAACATACTATCATTTTTTGTCGCTGTTTTCAACGTATAGAAAAAGGTTCGGGAATATTAACCCGAACCTTTGTAAATCAGTTAGCCGGAGGAGGACCGCCGGGACCACCGGGACCGCCAGGACCACCGGGACCGCCTTCAGCGACAGGACGTTTTTCGGTGTCAAATTCTATTACAACACCTTCCATGCCGCCTTCAAATACCATCGTACCTTGGGCTTTGCCGTCTACGATCTGACCTGTATAGCGACGACCGAGGTTGCCGTATTCGATAAGGACTTCAAAATTGGAGCCATCAGCTTTGGCTTCAACAAAGGGAAGCGTTTCAATAACGCCGGGGGCGGCATCGATGGTGGCTGTACCGCTTAGTGCGCCGTCTACCATTTTGAACTCAAAGGTAGTTTCACGTTCAGCCATGCCGGTGTGCTCAAATACGGGATAGATTCCGCTGATATCAGACATAATATACTTCCTTTCTTTTCAATGGTGCTTCAATTCTATTACATTTTTCAGACTAAAGCAATCACCACTTGAAACATTTGTTGAAATTGGATATAATCTAGTTAGTGTTTTTGGAAGGGTGACAAAATGAAACAAAAGTACAACGTTACCGGCATGACCTGTTCTGCTTGTTCTGCCCATGTTGAAAAAGCTGTCCGTGGGTTAGCAGGCGCTAACGATGTCAATGTAAACCTTCTCAGCGGTACCATGGTTGTTGAGTTTGATGATAGTAAGCTCACGCATGAAAACATTATTGCTGCTGTTGAGAAGGCCGGATATGGCGCCTCACTGCCCGGCGCTGTGGATAAAAAGCAGACAGGTGTTCTGGATGCAGAGCAGACCGGAATGAAGAAGAGGCTTATTGCCTCCTTCTGTGTTCTGATACCACTTATGTATATTTCTATGCAGCATATGTTTGGATACCCTATTCCGGGATTTCTGAGCGGTGCCGAAAATGCTCTGAATATTGCGCTTGCACAGCTGATACTGACTATCCCCATAATGATAATAAACCGTAAATATTTTATTGTTGGCTTTAGAACACTTTTTGGCAGAGCACCCAATATGGATTCGCTCATAGCTATAGGTTCTGGTGCCGCTGTTGTGTACGGACTGGTAAATATCTACTATATCATTCAGGCAATGAATATAGGTGATATAGAAGCTATGGGACATTATGCGCATAACCTGTATTTTGAATCAGCCGGAATGATACTTACTCTTATTACAGTGGGTAAGTATCTTGAAGCTCGTTCCAAAGGTAAGACCGGCGAAGCGATCTCACGTCTTGTTGGACTTGCTCCCAATACCGTAAGAGTTTTCCGTGATACTGCTGAGGTGGAGATACCACTTTCAGAAGTCGTGGTTGGGGATCTTGTTATTGTCAAACCCGGTGAACGTATTGGTGTAGACGGAATAATAACAGAAGGCAGCACTTTTGTTGACCAGAGCGCCCTGACAGGCGAGAGCATCCCTGCTGAGAAAAATGTTGGCGATCGTGTTATGGCGGCAACCGTTAATAAAAACGGAGCAATAGCTTTCAGGGCTGAACGCGTAGGTGAAGACACCACGCTTTCCCAGATAATTCGCCTTGTTGAAGAGGCAGGAAGTTCCAAAGCTCCAATTGCGAGATTTGCCGACAAAGTCAGCGGTGTTTTTGTGCCTGTTGTTATTTGCATTGCTCTGGTAACGGCTATTGTTTGGCTGGTTGCCGGCTACGGCGTTGAATTTGCTCTTTCCAATGCAATTGCTGTTCTGGTTATTTCCTGTCCCTGTGCCCTTGGACTTGCTACTCCCGTTGCCATAATGGTGGGGACAGGAAAAGGTGCTGAATACGGTATATTGATAAAGTCTGCTGAGGCTTTGGAAACTGCAAGCCAGATTGATACCGTTGTGTTCGACAAGACCGGTACAGTTACTATGGGCGAACCTCAGGTCACCGACGTTGTTCCGCTGATGGATCGCAAGCACTTCATGTCTCTTGCCGCAGCAATTGAAAAACGCTCTGAGCATCCTATAGCTGCAGCTATTGTTGCTAAGGGAAGATGCATTGAATCGGAAAGAATGTTTGTTTCAGATTTCAAGGCGTATGGAGGTCTTGGTCTTAGAGCTGTTGTGGATGATAAGGTATACTTTGCCGGCAATGCCAAGCTTATGGCTCAGAAGGGGATTGATCTTGGCGAGCATGCCGCAAAGGGAGATGCTCTTGCCGAGGAGGGTAAGACCGTTACCTACTTTGCGCAGGAAAATGGAAATATACTTCTCGGTATCATCGCTGTTGCGGATACGCTTAAAGCAAGCTCAAAGCTGGCTGTTTCAGAGTTGAAAAATCAGAATGTTGAGGTTTGCCTGCTTACTGGTGACAATGAAAAAGCAGCCAATTATGTTGGTTCTTTGCTGGGAGTTGATCGTACTGTCGCAGACGTTATGCCTCAGGATAAGGAAGCGCTTGTTCGCGGACTGCAGACTGCCGGCAAAAAGGTCATGATGGTTGGCGATGGAATAAACGACTCTCCTGCGCTTGTCAGAGCTGATGTTGGCGTTGCTGTTGGCGCAGGCACTGATATTGCTATCGAATCTGCTGATGTTGTTATTATCAAAAACGATCCAATGGACGTTCCCGGACTCATCGCACTGAGTAAAGCAGTAATTAAGAATATCAAGATCAACCTGTTCTGGGCGCTGTTTTATAACTGCCTTGGTATACCACTGGCAGCGGGTGTTTTCTATCCGATGTTTGGATTGCAGCTTAATCCTATGATCGGTGCGGCTGCTATGAGTCTCAGTTCTGTTTGTGTTGTTACCAATGCGCTGAGACTTAGAAAGTTCACACCGCCCAGAAGTGAAGAAGTTCAAATGATAAAAACAAAAGAAATGGAGAAAAAGACCATGGAACATGTTATAAAAATTGAAGGCATGATGTGCGCTCATTGTACTGGCAGAGTTCAGAAGGCTCTGGAACAGACTGCAGGCGTTGTAAGTGTAACAGTTGACCTTGAAAGCGGCACTGCTACCGTCAGCGGCGGTGAAGTTGATGTGCTGAAAGCTGCTGTAATAGATGCAGGATATGAGGTAATTTCAATAGACTGATATATGTTGATATTCAAATAGATAAACAAGCCGGATATGAATCCCCGGCTTGTCAGGCTGAGGGACTGTAAAAAAACACCGATCCGTCATTTGAATCCGTTTGAATTGCTCTGCAATTAGCAGGATTAACGGATTCTTACGAGCAGCAAGCTGCTCTCAGAATGACGGTGCGGAGCTTTTTACAGCCCCTTTTTTTATATTTACTATTTAAAAATTTTTAAGAATCAGGTATAATATTGTCATTATGGATAAGCAAAGGAGTGGTGGCATGGATTATGTTATCGAGATGCTGAACATCACTAAAGAATTTCCGGGCATAAAAGCCAATGATAACATCACACTGCAGCTTAAAAAAGGTGAAGTACACGCTCTGCTTGGCGAAAACGGCGCAGGAAAATCTACATTGATGAGCGTACTGTTTGGACTGTATCAGCCTGAAGAGGGGACTATCAAGAAAAACGGTCAGGTAGTATCTATCAAAAATCCCAACGATGCCAATGCTTTGAATATTGGTATGGTACATCAGCATTTCAAATTGGTCGAAGTTTTTTCTGTTCTTGATAACATTATTCTGGGTGTTGAACCTAACAAAGCAGGGTTCTTGCAGAAAAAAGAAGCTCGCAGAAAAGTTGTTGAACTTTCTGAAAAGTACGGTCTCCACGTTGATCCTGATGCCGTAATTGAGGATATTTCTGTTGGTATGCAGCAGCGAGTTGAGATCCTTAAGATGCTTTATCGTGAAAATGAAATACTTATATTTGATGAACCTACTGCCGTTCTGACTCCGCAGGAAATTCAGGAGCTGATGGCGATTATGAGAGCCTTTACCAAAGAAGGCAAGTCTATCCTGTTCATAACCCATAAGCTTTCTGAGATCATGGCTGTGGCAGACCGCTGTACTGTCCTGCGAAAGGGAAAGTGCATTGGTACTGTTGATGTAAAGTCCACTACTAAGGAAGAGCTTTCAAGGATGATGGTTGGTCGTGATGTAAGCTTCTCTGTTGAAAAAGCTCCTTCGGAACCGGGGGACATTGTTCTGGGTGTAAAAAACGTCACAGTACCGTCCAAGCTTCATAAGAATAATGCTGTTAAAAATGTGTCCTTCAATGTTCGGGCCGGAGAGATCGTGTGCCTTGCCGGTATCGATGGTAACGGTCAGACTGAGTTTGCTTATGCGCTTACTGGCCTTGAACCACAATCGGAGGGAACCTTTACTCTTTGCGGTAATGATATTACTAACGCGACTATTCGACAAAGGTCAAAGCTTGGCATGAGCCATATACCGGAAGATCGTCACAAACATGGGCTTGTGCTGGATTATACCCTTGCCGAAAACATGGTTTTGCAGCGGTATTGGCAGCCTCAGTTCCAAAAAAACGGATTCATTAAAAAAGATGCTGTTCAAGCCTATTCAGACAGCCTTATAGAGCAGTACGATGTCAGAAGCGGTCAGGGCTCTGATACTATAGTTCGTTCCATGTCCGGCGGTAATCAGCAGAAAGCCATTGTTGCCAGAGAGATAGACAAAGCTCCTGAACTGCTTGTTGCCATCCAGCCCACAAGAGGTCTTGATGTTGGCGCTATCGAGTATATTCACAAACAGCTTGTAGCTCAGCGTGACGCGGGCAAGGCAGTGCTTCTGATCTCTCTTGAACTTGATGAAGTTATGGATGTTTCAGACAGAATACTTGTCATGTACGAAGGTGAGATAGTGGGCGAGTTTGATTCTGATAACGTTACAGTGGAAGAGCTTGGTCTTTACATGGCAGGCGCAAAACGACAGAAAGCAGGTGACAGCGTTGAATAAAAAGAACTTTTTCCAAAGCGCTGGTTTCACCAGCATTGTTGCTTCAATTATATCTATTCTTTGCGGTCTCATTATTGGCATGATTTTGCTGTTCTTCTTCGATGCCGACCATGCCATGTATGGGATGAAGAATCTGTTGACTGCCGGTTTTTCAACAAAAGCAAAGTTTGCAAAGGTACTGTATCAGGCCGCGCCGCTGATAATGGCAGGTTTGTCGGTAGGCTTTGCCTTTAAGACCGGTCTGTTCAATATTGGTGCAACGGGTCAGTATACAGTCGGTGCCTGTGCTGCGCTTATCGTAGGCATAGTTTTCCAGATGCCATGGTGGGCAGCGCTTATTGCCTCTATGATCGCCGGTGCCGTTTGGGGACTGTTTCCGGGACTGTTTAAGGCGTACTTTAATGTTAACGAAGTTATCACAGCAATAATGTTCAACTGGATCGGGCTGTTTGCGGTCAATCTGATTTTTGCCAATACTCCTTCTGTGCTTGCCAATTATTACGGAGCGACCAATGCAGACCGTACAGCAGCTCTGGAATCTGCAAATCCGGGAGCCATCATACCTAAAGCCGGTCTGGATGTTCTGCTGGAATCCAACTACATGAATATCAGCATTTTTATTGCTGTGGCTTTTGCGATAGTTATGTATATCG
The DNA here is from genome assembly GCA_964541215.1 of uncultured Oscillospiraceae bacterium. Taxonomy (GTDB): domain Bacteria; phylum Bacillota; class Clostridia; order Oscillospirales; family Oscillospiraceae; genus SIG469. The sequence continues at coordinate 24,892 of CAZIPP010000001.1, read as the reverse complement.
TACTCAATAAAACGGTTTTTGGGTACGAGCTGAAAGCCTGCGGACATAACAGGAATGCCAGTGAATATGCAGGTATTGACGCTAAACGCAATATCATACTTTCAATGGTAATATCAGGTGCTCTTGCCGGTATCGGCGGCGGTATCTATTATCTTGCAGGTACTGGTCAGTATACGATAGAAAAAAGTCTTTTGGCAATGGGATTTAACGGTATACCGGTTGCTCTTCTTGCAACTTCCAATCCTCTGGGGACCATTATTTCAGCACTTTTCATTTCTTACATTCAGGTGGGCGGAGACGCCATGCAGCCTGAATTTGCCAAAGAAACAATTGATATCATCATTGCTGTTATCATCTACCTCAGTGCTTTCTCTCTTCTTATGAAAGAACTCATCACATCAGTGCTCAGCAGAAAAAAGCGTGCGGCTTTAGCTGAGGATACGCAAAACGGGAAGGAGGATGAGCAGAAATGAAGATTCTTGCTGACGTTTTAAGCTCAACTGTGATTTTTGCTGTACCTCTTTTGCTGGTTGCTCTCGGAGGAATGTTCTCTGAGCGAAGCGGAATAATCAATATCGCTCTTGAAGGTATAATGATAATCGGCGCGTTGTGTTCCTGCCTTATCCTCAAAGCTTTTGATGTGTCGGGTTTTGGTCCGGAACATCCATATTTGGGGATGACGATAGCTATTCTTGTGGCTGCCGCTTCGGGTGCTGTGTTCTCGCTGCTGCTGGCGTTTGCGTCCATAAACCTTAAAGCGGATCAAACTATTGGCGGTACGGCTTTGAACACTCTTGCGCCTGCTTTTGCCATCGTTCTTACTTGGGCTATCCAGGGTCAGGGACAGACTACCATCCTTATCCCCACATGGATACGCATAGGCTCTGTTTCTGCCGAGGCAGGATTCTGGGAAAGATTTATTTTCAAAAATCTTTACCTTACCACACCACTGGCTTTTGTTATTCTGATAGTTTCTATCATAGTCCTGTATAAGACCAGATTCGGTCTGCGGCTTCGTGCCTGCGGAGAGCATCCTTCTGCGGCAGATTCTGTTGGTATCAATGTATACCGTATGAGATACGCCGGTGTTATCATTTCCGGCATCCTTGGCGGTATTGGTGGTTTGTCCTTCACCATTGCGGCGGGCAGTGGATTCCAGTCAGACGTGGCAGGATACGGTTTCCTTGCATTGGCAGTTATGATTTTTGGCAACTGGAAACCGCTGAATATCCTTGGTGCTGCATTGTTCTTTGCTTTGTTCAAGGTCATCGGATCCTACGCAGGAAGCATACCTTTTTTGCCGAACTTTGAAAACGTAAAAAGTGCGACATATATTTATCAGATGCTTCCTTATATCGTAACAATGATAGTGCTTGTATTCACTTCAAAGAAGTCCAGAGCGCCAAAAGCTGAAGGTGTTCCTTACGATAAAGGCTCCAGATAAAACATTAACATTTACCCCCTTTACTGCATATTTTATGTGGTAAAGGGGGTATTTTTTTGAGTACAGGAACCATATCCGCAAGAGTATTTACGTCAAACGCAGAGATACCAATACAGAATGCCGGAGTAGGGATCACTCAGCAGACCGAGACAGGCTACAGACTGGTTGGATACAGATTCTCTGATGAAAACGGCAGGACAGAGCCTGTCACCATCGAAACACCTGGTGCTGAACTGAGCCGAAGCCCGGGGAATGGAAAACCTTATGCCATAGTTGATGTGAAGGTGGTACACCCGGCGTATGAGTCTATTGTGATAGAGAATGTACAGATTTTTGCCGGAGTTGATACTATCCAGACCGCTCAGATGATACCCATAGGAGAATCTCCATTACTGATAGAAGAATCGGAGATATTCAATGTTACATCTCAAAACTTATAAAAAGGAGTGGATGAACAGATGCCTCCAACAACTCCAATAATACCTCAGGAGATAACAGTTCATCTTGGACCGCCGTCATCCTATGCACAGAATGTAACGGTATCTTTTGTTGATTACATCAAAAATGTTGCTTCCAGCGAGATTTATCCCACATGGGATGACAGCGCCATACGAGCAAACGTTCTTGCTCAGGTTTCCTATGCGCTGAACAGGATCTACACAGAGTATTATCCCAGCAGAGGCTATGATTTCAATATCACAAACAGCACAGCGGTGGATCAGAAGTTTATTCAGGGACGAAATACCTTTGAAAATATCGACAGGATCGTTGATGAGATATTTAATGATTATATACGCCGTATGGGAGTTACAGAACCGCTGGCTGCAAAGTATTGCAACGGAACGACATCAACCTGTGATGGTCTTTCTCAATGGGGAAGTCAGGAATTGGCGGAAGCAGGTTACGATTCAATTCAGATATTGCGCAACTATTACGGTGACGATATTGAGCTGGTCATAGATGCACCCATTGGCGGCATACAAAGTCTGTATCCCGGTCAGCCTTTGCGTCTGGGAGACAGCGGCAGTGATGTGGGGTCGTTACAGATAGCCTTGAATCGCATATCCCAAAACTACCCTGCAATACCAAAAATAGAGCCGGTAGATGGATACTTCGGTTCAGGAACCGAATCGGCAGTAAGAAAGTTTCAGGAAATATTCGATCTTACAGTGGACGGTATCGCCGGTCGAGCAACATTCAATAAGATAGTAATGCTGTATGTAAGCATACTCAAGCTCTCGGAACTGGTGTCGGAGGGGCAGCGAATTTTTGGTGTATCTGTCCAGTACCCTGAGGTCATGGCAGAAGGTGAGACAGGGGAGAAGGTTCTTCATCTCCAGTATATGCTGGATGTTTTGAGCGCTTTTATCGAGCAGATACCGCCGGTTGATATGACCGGGACTTTTGACCAGCAGACTAAAAATGCTGTTATTGCATTTCAGAAGTATAAAGGATTGCCGGACAACGGCATTGTTAACAAAACTGTTTGGGATCTGCTTAACAGAGAGTTTAACGGTATTGATTACACAGTATTATCGCAGGAAGCAAACTTCCCCAATTCAGGAGGTGACGCAGAGGTATTGCCTGCGGCTGCACGCTCCAGGGTAGCACTGCTGCAGCAACGGCTTAACAGGTTGGGGAATGTATATCAGGATATCGGCGCAGTTCCGGTTTCCGGAATGTCCACTAACGCAACTGTTTACGCTGTAAGAAAGCTTCAGGAGATGGCAGGACTTCCGATAACGGGAAAAATGGACAATGACTCATGGAAAACTCTCGTTCAGATGGAGCGTGAACTGGATTATTCCCAGACCACAAGACACACACAGTATCCCGGTATTGAACTGAAAACAGGAATGACGGATGAGGTGATAAGATGATAGATGAAACCGAATATATAGGACAGCCAATAAAGAGCCTTCAGCATATGCTGCGAACAATATCCTTTCACGATGACAGACTTGAAAGACTTGTGGCAGACGGTATTTTTGGACCTGAAACAGAAGCAGTCGTTAGAAGCTATCAAAACACAAGAGGGCTTCCTGTTTCAGGCATTGCAGATGAAGACACATGGAACAGAATTCGTGAGGAATACCTGCAATTAGTTGCTTTGGAAACGGTATACGAGCCGCCGGTATTTGGAGACTGGCGTTTGGCAGTAGAGCCGGGACTGTATCATCCTCATTTGTATCTTTCGCAGGGAATATTGACTGCGCTTAAAAAAGAGTTTGAAGATTTGCCGGAGGTTGACTATACGGGCATAAATGATGAAAAAACGACCCGTGCGTTAAGGTGGATCCAAAATCGCACGGGTCTTAAAGAAGACGGAGTATTTGATAAGTTTACGTGGGAAATGCTCAATGGGCTTTACTATATGTATCTCACCAGAAACCCGGATTATTTGCCGAGACCGTAATCGGCTGCCAGTTTTGTGAAAGCGGGGATAGAGTTTACAATGGTATCATAGCTTACGCAGTAGGCAAGACGAACATAACCGGAGCAGCCGAAAGAAGAACCGGGAACAAGAAGCAGATTGTACTTCTTTGCATCGTTGCAGAAGATTTTCTCATCAGCAACGGGAGACTTGACAAACAGATAGAATGCACCCTGAGGCTTGATGCACTCAAATCCAAGATTGAGGAGTTCAGAGTACAGCTTTTCACGGTTACGGTCATATGCCGCAACATCAGACTTCTCTTCAAGACAATGCATAACTACACGCTGCATAAGGGAAGGTGCATTGACAAAGCCAAGGATACGGATAGCAACAGACAGACCGGATACAACGTCGTCGAAATCCTTTATTTTGCTGCTTACTACCAGATAACCGATACGCTCGCCGGGCAGGGAAAGAGACTTGGAGAAGGAGTAACCCACAATGGTGTTGTCGTAGTAGTCGGGCAGCCAGGGAACTTCAACACCATCGTATGCCAGTTCGCGGTAAGGTTCATCGGAGATAAGGCAGATGTCTATGCCATATTCAGCCTGCTTTTCGTTAAGAACCTGTGCGATAGCTTTGATCGTTTCTTCCGAATACACAACGCCGGTGGGATTATTGGGGGTGTTGATTATGACAGCCTTGGTTTTTGGAGTCACAGCGTTGCGCAGACCCTCGATATCAGGCTGGAATGTTTCAAGATTGGGTGCAACAGCTACAAGTATTCCTCCAAAGTTATCAACATAGTTGCGGTACTCGCCAAAGAATGGAGCAAAAGTGATAACCTCGTCTCCGGGTACGAGGATGGCTTTGAAAGCAGCGTTCAGACCACCTGCGGCACCGACTGTCATAAGTATATTCTTTTCATCGTAATCAGTACCAAAGCGGGTATTGAGAGACTTTGCAATTGCGAGTCGTACATCTTCATAGCCTGAGTTGCTCATATATCCGTGTACCATCAGGCTGTCTTCGCTATTAAGGATCTCGATGGCGGCATCTTTGACTTTGGAAGGCGCAGGAACGCTGGGGTTACCCAGAGAAAAATCGTAAACGTTTTCTTTGCCGTATATTGCAGCAAGACGCTGACCTTCTTCAAACATGGCTCTAATGGCAGAGCTTCCGCTGACCAGAGTTTTCATTTTTTCAGATATCATGCTATTTGCTCTCCTTATGGGATTTATTTGAATCTAATATACATCATAACGGTAATAATTACAAGAAGCGCAAATAAGAATTCATTTTTCAGAATAATTCACACAAAAGACGGAAAACTTGCAAAGTATGGGTTAAAATGCACAAAAACCAACGTCATAGTGATGTGAACTTCATAATCATATGATTGTGAAGGGGGTTGAAAAATCAAAAACGTGAATGTATAATGGAATAAAAATTCATATATGGTAATTTTGCCATACAAATCAAATTCAAAAAATGGGGGATACCAATGATTAAAAATTCATATTTGCAGGAAGTATATGAGCAGGTAGAAAAGAGAAACCCCGGCGAAAGCGAATTCCTTCAGGCTGTTGAAGAAGTTCTCGAAAGCCTCGAAACCATTATAGAAAAGAAACCCGAATACCAGAATGCCGGTCTTATCGAACGTTTTGTTGAGCCTGAAAGATTCATCCAGTTCAGAGTACCCTGGGTGGACGACAACGGCAAGGTTCAGGTAAACCGTGGTTTCCGTGTACAGTTCAACTCCGCAATCGGTCCTTACAAGGGCGGTCTGCGTTTCCATCCTTCTGTAAATGCATCCGTCATTAAGTTTCTTGGTTTTGAACAGATCCTGAAAAACAGCCTTACCGGTCTGCCCATGGGCGGCGGTAAAGGTGGTTCCGACTTCGATCCCAAGGGCAAGTCAGATGGCGAAGTTATGCGTTTTTGCCAGAGCTATATGACAGAGCTTTACCGCCATGTAGGTCAGTTCATAGACGTTCCTGCCGGTGATATCGGTGTTGGAGCTCGTGAGATCGGCTATCTGTTTGGTCAGCTGAAGCGCATCAAGAATGAGTTTGAGGGCGGCGTCCTCACCGGTAAGGGTCTGAGCTACGGTGGTTCTCTTGCTCGTACCGAAGCAACCGGTTTTGGTGCATGCTACTTTGCTCAGGAAATGCTCAAGTGCATGAAGAATGACAGCTTTGAAGGCAAGACTGTTATCATCTCCGGTTCCGGCAACGTTGCGATTTATGCCTGCCAGAAGGCTGCCGAGCTTGGTGCAAAGGTCGTTGCCATGTCTGATTCCAATGGCTTTGTTTATGATGAAGAAGGTATTGACCTTGATGCCATTAAGGATATCAAACTCAAAAAGCGCGCACGTATCAGTGAGTATGTAAACTATCGCACAGGCGCAAAATACGAAGCAGGTCACGGCATCTGGGGTGTTAAGTGCGATATCGCAATGCCTTGCGCAACTCAGAACGATATCGATGTTGAAGATGCTGAAAAGCTTCTTGCTAACGGTGTTATGGCTGTTGTCGAAGGCGCTAACATGCCCACCACCGCTGCTGCCATTGCCAGGTTCCAGGAAAGTGGTATCCTGTTTGCTCCCGCAAAAGCTGCCAATGCAGGCGGCGTAGCTACCTCCGGTCTTGAAATGAGCCAGAACAGTCTCCGCCTGTCCTGGACCTTTGAAGAAGTTGATGCCCGCCTGAAGGATATCATGGTTGGTATCTTCCATAATGCTTATGATGCATCCGTTGAGTGTGGAAGCGATGGCAACCTCGTTGTAGGTGCCAACGTAGCCGGCTTCCTCAAAGTTGCCGAAGCTATGATGGCTCAGGGTGTTGTTTGATCCATATTGAACTAAGCAGGCTGTCTCGATGAGAGACAGCCTGTCTTTTTATTTTGCACTTTCAAAGGTGTCTTCATGCCAGTCCCTGAAAAGAAGAGAAATGCACCAGATACCGGCAAGACCAATGATGGTGTAGATAACTCTGCTTATACCTGCGGTTTGACCACCAAAGATCCAGGCAACAAGATCAAACTTGAAAATGCCAACGAGCGCCCAGTTCAAAGAGCCGATTATGGACAGGGCAAGTGCTGTTTTATCCATATTGATTCCTCCAATAGTTGTTTCATCGTTATTGTTGCCTAAACCGAGGATATTATTCAATATGTACATTTGTCTTTCTGACAAGGACATATTTTTGTAGCTTTGGACAGTTAAAAAAGTCTTTATTTGCATCGATTTTTATTGTATACTAATGGACAATTAAAATAAAAAATAAACATATAACAGGAGGTTTACCATGAAATATATTCTTATTATTGGCGATGGCATGGCCGATAATCCTGTACCCGAGCTTGGCGGCAGAACTCCTCTTGAAGCTGCCGAAAAGCCCTTCATTGATTCTCTGGCTGCAAAAGGTGTTTTGGGTACCGTTAGAACTGTTCCCACAAATCAGCCTCCCGGAAGCGATACCGGCATAATGTCTATTTTTGGCTGCGATCCCAATAAGTATTATACAGGCAGAAGCCCACTGGAAGCAGCAGGCTCCGGAGTTGAAGTTAATGCGGGCGATGTAAGTTATCGCTGCAATATGGTTTGCCTTGAAGACGGCGATATGCCTTTTGAGAGTAAGAAGATTCTTTCCCACAGCGCAGGCAGCATCGAGGGTGAAGAATCCATTGCTATCGTTACCGCTCTTTTTGCCGATCCGGAGTTCAAGGCAGAAGCGGATCGTCTGGGCATAAAGGTTTGGCCTTCTCCTTCTTTCAGACATATCGTTACTCAGAAAAACGGTGATGTTGAAGGAGCGACATTCCAGCCTCCTCACGATATCCTTGACAAGGTCATTGGTGATTATAAATTCACCGGTAATGAAAATGCTGAGAATCTTTGGAAGCTGATGGAGCTTGCCAATAAAGTTCTTGATCATCATCCTCTCAACGAATCCCGCCGTGAAAGAGGACTCAAACCTGCCAACTGCGTATGGTTCTGGGCAGAAGGAACTGCCGTTCAGCTTCCTTCCTTTGTTGAGCAGTATGGCAAATACGGAGGTGTTGTTTCCGCTGTGCCTCTTTGTCATGGTATTGCTGTGCTTACAGGTCTGTATCCCATCTCTGTTGAGGGAGCTACCGGTGAGACCGAGACTAACTGTGAAGGCAAGGTTCAGGCTGCTTTTGATGCTCTCATGAAGGGCGACAGCTTTGCTGCTGTTCACCTTGAAGGTCCTGATGAGGCTACACACAACGGTAATCTTGAAGAAAAGCTACTTTGCATCAAATATCTTGACAGTCGTATAGTTAAGCCCCTGTGCGAAAAGCTTGACGCTGCCGGTGTGGATTACCGTATGCTTATTATGGCTGACCACAAGACCCTGATGTCCACCAGAGGTCATGACGGAGAACCTGTTCCGTACCTTATTTACGACAGCACTGTGGACACAGGCTGTGGTCTTAGCTACACTGAAAAGAATGGTCTTGCCGGTCCCTTTATTGATGCCGGCACAAAGATCATGGGAGAACTTATAAACGATTAAAGAGGTTTTTTGTAAATGGATTTTAAGCAATTGGGTTTTTATCCCGCTGACATACTTATTCCCGCAAATGCAGATATGACAAAGTGGTCCGTTGTGGCCTGTGATCAGTATACTTCCGAGCCTGAGTACTGGCAGGCAAGAGAAGCAGAGATCGGTGATGCTCCCTCAACCATGAAGCTGACGCTTCCGGAGATATACCTTGAGGATTCAAACGTTGACGAGCGAATCGTAGGTATAAATGCAGAAATGGATCGCTGCGTGAACGGCGGTATTTTTACCACCTGTGAAAACAGCTTTGTATATCTTGAACGCAAACAGGCAAACGGTAAAGTTCGCCACGGACTTATCGGCAAGATAGACCTTGAGGATTACAGCTATATTCCCGGTGACGGAACTTATATCAGAGCCACCGAGGGAACTATCCTTTCCCGCATCCCTCCCAGAGTGAAGGTGCGTGAAAATGCCGCTTTGGAATTTCCTCATATTATGCTGCTTGTTGATGACAGAGAAGACATTCTCATTGGCAGCATCCGCAGCGAAAAGGACAGACTGAAAAAGCTTTATGACTTTGACCTCTGCGGCGGTGGCGGTCACAGTGATGGTTACCTTGTTGATGGGGATATGTTGAATGTAGTGGCAGAAAGCCTTGAAAAACTGACTGATAAGGCTGCTTTCGGTCAGAAGTACGCCATAGAAGATGATCGTGTACTTCTTTTTGCTGTTGGCGATGGCAACCATTCTCTTGCAACAGCCAAAGAGCACTGGGAACGGCTGAAAAAGTCTGATCCTTCACTTACGGGGTCTGAGCATCCTGCAAGATACGCACTTGTTGAAGTGGTCAATATCCATGATGATTCTCTGGAGTTTGAACCTATCCACAGAGTTATTTTCGAAACCGATCCGGAAGCTATGCTGGCAGCTGTCAAGGCTGAGAACGGCAACCCCGATCAGGCATATGAGATCGAATATGTCTATGGTGATGTCACCGGTGTCGTAAAGATGGACATGGCTAAAAGTGGTCTTGCTGTTGGCGCACTACAGGGATTTTTGGACAAGTACCTTGAGGAAAAGGGCGGACGCATAGACTACATCCATGGTGAAGACGTTGTAAATTCCCTGTGCAAGTCTGAGGGAACCATCGGATTCATGCTTCCTCCTATTGAAAAGTCTTCGCTGTTCAAAGGAGTGATCCTCGATGGCGTTTTGCCCAGAAAGACTTTTTCTATGGGTGAAGCTCATGATAAACGTTATTACCTTGAAGGACGAAAGATAAAGTGAAAGCTTACGGCAAGCTGAATTTGACGCTTGATGTTTTGGGAAAGCGTGATGACGGATACCACGATATAGTTTCAGTGATGCAGAGCGTAAGTCTGTGTGACGAAATCCGCATTATTACTGACAGGTCAGAATGGTCTGTGCAGTCTGAAAATCAGGATCTGCCCCTTGGCGACAGTAACCTTGCGCTTAAAGCTGCTAAAGTTTTTTGCCGAAAAGCCGGCATTGACCAACCCATGAGGATAGTTATTGATAAAAATATCCCTATCTTTGCCGGTCTTGGCGGAGGAAGCGCAGATGCAGCTGCTGTGCTGCTGGAGCTAAACTCTATCTATGGCGGCAGGTATGATATGGATGAGCTTGTGTCAATGGCTCTGGAGATAGGGTCTGATGTGCCGTTTTTCCTTTACGGAGGAACCTGTCGTGTCAGCGGAAGAGGAGAGTATGTAGAACCTGTGTCTTCTTTTCCTGACTGTTGGTTTGTGATATGTAAGCCTCCTGTTGATCTTGGCGCAGGTCAGATGTATAACTTGCTGGACAACTGCGTTATAACAAACCGTCCTGACACTGATGCTTTTTTATCTGCTGTAAACTGCGGAGATATTCAGAAAGCCTGTGGTATGATGGCAAATGTTTTTGAACCGCTGGCAGCAGAGCTTTGTTCTGATATTCCTGTTATAAAAAAAGAACTTCTTGATAACGGTGCGATAGCCGCTTCCATGACAGGCAAGGGACCTTCTGTGTTTGCCATTTTTGTTGATGAAGCTCTTGCGCTGAATGCTTATACTGAGCTGAAAAAAACATATCCCAAAACCTACTTGGCAAAAAATGTATAGATTCTTATATTACCGTCGATAATCGTATCAAATTACGTTATCGGCGGTGATTTTTTATGAAACTGAAACCTTTTGAAATAGCGCTTGTTATAGGATTGATTGCGGCTGTTCTTATTGGTGGAGCCAATGCACAGTCAGAAAAACTGTCAGCCAGTGTCGTAAGGCTGCATGTGGTAGCAAACTCAGATTCTGATGAAGATCAGACTTTGAAACTCAAAGTTCGAGATGAAGTATTGGCAATGACTGATGGATTCAATATGGGCAGCAGCGCTGAAGAAGCAGCGATCGTGTTGGAAGAGAAACTTGATGAAATTCAAAGTGCTGTCCTGAAAATGGTACAGGAGCTCGGCTATGATTATTCGGTAACAGTGACCCTTGGACTTGAGGACTTTGATACAAGGGTATATGATACTTTTTCTTTGCCCGCAGGAGAGTACACATCCTTAAGAGTTACAATAGGTGAAGGGACCGGTAAAAACTGGTGGTGTGTTGTGTTTCCACCGATCTGCATGGCGTCCTGCGGTGAAGAGCTGACAGCGCAGGCCATGGCGGCAGGACTTGATGAAGGTGATGTGGCTCTCATAACCGGCGAAAATGAGGTATATGTATTCAAATTCAAACTGCTTGAACTGGTACAGAAAGCAAAAATGATGTATAATGGTTGAGAATGAATGGAAAGGCACGGTCATAGATTTATGCTCAGAATAATCACCGGTCGCGAAGGCTGCGGTAAGACGCAAAAAATAATGAAAGAAATAAGTGGTGGTAAAGCTTCGGTGCTTATAGTTCCGGAGCAGTATTCCCATGATGCTGAGCGGCTTCTTTGCCAAATGGGTGGAGACGATATCTCTCTGCGCGCAGAAGTTCTGAGCTTTACTCGCCTTGCAAATCGGGTGTTCTCTGATGCCGGAGGTCTTGCAGTACAGTATCTGGACGAGTGCGGCAGACTGCTTGCCATGAATGGGGCGGTCAGGGAAGCTTCGCCTGTTCTGAAGGTGTTTGGCGCGATATCATCGTGGCCCGACCATCTTGAAAATATGCTGAGCATCATGGACGAGCTTCGCAACTACGGAGTATCTTCTGACGATATGCAGAAGGCATCTGATCAGACTGATGGTATGCTCTCAAAAAAGTTGCAGGAACTTGCCATCATTTCAGAGGCTTATGATGCAGTTACAAAAAATGGTCTGGCCGATCCGACTGAACGTCTGAAAATGCTTTCTTATAAGATAAGCGAATGCGACTGGACAAAAGGCAAGAGCTTTTACATAGACTGCTTTACTGACTTTACAAAACTGGAATCTGACGTTATCGACCAGCTTATCGCACATGGTGAAAATGTTACTGTTTGCATTACTTGTGATGATGACGATATTTATGATCTGCAGCGCGAATCAATACGCAAACTTAAATCCATGGCAGGTCGTCACGGTGTAAAATACGAGATAGAAAAAATGCCTAATTTGAAGCGGGATGTACCTGAATTTGACTGGCTGGATAAAGGGCTTTTCGATTATGATGTTGGCGAGTATGCCGGTGAATGCAAGGCAGTTGAGATATCGGTATCCTCATCAATGACTTCTGAATGTGAGTGGGCTGCGGCACAGTGCAAACGTCTTGTTTATCAAAATGGCGCAAGATGGCAGGATATTTCCATAGCTGTTACAGATTTGAACAGGTATCGTCTGATGATCGAAAGAACCTTTGCAAGATTTGGTGTGCCGGCTTATCTGAGCCATAAAGCCGACATTGTCAGAAAACCAGCGGTTTCTGTGATATGCTCTGCTTTGGACTGCATCGTTGGTGGTTACGAATATGAAGACGTATTTTCATTTTTGAAATCAGGTTTTTCGTCCATTAGCCATGAACAGTGTGACGAGCTTGAAAACTATGTTATTGCATGGAATATCCGCGGTTCATTGTGGAAGTCAGACTGGACATTTGATCCTCAGGGCTACGGCAGGGAAACGACCGAGGAATCTCTGGCTCAGCTGAAAAAACTTAACGAGCTTCGCTGCTTTGCGGTTAGTCCTCTTATTAATTTGGAAAACGCACTCAATGCAGCCGAAAATTGTGCGGACATGGTGATGGCTGTATATGAGATGATGCTTGAGATCGATCTGCCGGGTAAGCTTGAGGCGAAGGAAAAAGTCCTTCGTGAAAACGGACACGACAGAGAGGCTGATGAATGTTCGGGACTGTGGGATATATTGGTCAACATTCTCGAACAGACCGGCTCGATGATTTTTGGAAACGTCATGTCTGTTTTGGAATTTGCCAAACTGTTTAAACTGGCTGTTTCTACAGGAGACATCGGCACCATACCGGTTTATTATGATGCTGTTACTATATGCGAAATTGCAAGGATGCGGTTTCGCAGTACTAAATATCTGATAGTTCTTGGCGCAAATGATTCTTCCATGCCTTCTGTACCGTCGTCTTCAGGCGTTATTTCCGAGGATGAACGTGAGCAATTGCTCGCATTGGGAATTGAATTGGCGCCTTCTGTTAATGAACGTACAGAAAGAGAATTGGGAATCATCCACAGTTGTCTGTGCAGCCCGACAGAAGGACTGATGGTATCATATCCTGAGTACAGCGACGATGGCACCGAGCTTCGTCCATCAATGGTGGTGCAGCGTCTTAGAGCGCTTTTCCCGGACATAGAAATAACCCGCAGCGGTAAAGAAGACAGGCTCTGGTCAGAAAGCACAGCCTTTGAAACTGCGTTTACCGATCATGATAATAGCGTCATGAGCTGGATACGCGGTGATGCATCTCTATGCACCAGATATGAAAAAATCAAAAATGCTTCAGCAATGGAAATGACAAGTCTTTCTCAACTGAGCGCGGATATTCTATACGGTCATCGCATACGGCTTTCCGCCACAAGGATAGATAAATTCAATTCCTGTAAGTTTTCATATTTTATGGAATATGGTTTGAAGGCTGCTGCAAGAAAAACGGCTGAATTTGCCGCACCTGAGTACGGTACCTTTGTCCATTACATATTGGAAAACCTTTGTGCCGAAGTAAAGGACAATGGTGGATTCAAAAAGTTTAGTAAAGAACTTTTGCCCGGTATCGTAGACAGGTTGACAAAGGAATATGTTGATTCCCAGCTTGCAGGCGGACTGGATAACAAAAACCAGCGTTTCAGATACCTGTTCAGCAGACTGCAAAAAAGTGTGCGTGCAGTTGCGGATAATGTTTTCGACGAATTGGCAAGCTCTGATTTTGTTCCGCTTGACTTTGAACTGGCTTTCAATGACCGCAGTGAGCTTGGTCCTGTTGAGGTTTATGAAAATGGCAAAGCGTCATCTGTCGTTGGTTTTGTTGACCGTGTAGACGGTTATGTCAAGGATGACAAACTCTATCTGCGTGTGGTGGATTACAAGACGGGCAAAAAGAGTTTTGATTTCACAAATATTCGGTATGGCATGGGACTTCAAATGCTTATATATCTTTTTGCGCTACAGGGCAGTGGCAGCGGATATTATGCTAAAGAAGTGGTACCGGCCGGTGTCATATATATGCCTGCAAGAGATGAACTTATAAAAACGTCCAGAACAGTTACAGATGAAGAACTGCAGGCAATGAAGGATACCGCGCTTACAAGAAGCGGTCTTTTGATAGATGATCCCGATATCCTTCAGGCGATGGAGAACCATGACGAAAAGTTCCGGTTCCTGCCTGTAAAGCTTAAGCGCGATGGTGAGATGTCAAGAGACAGCATTGCCTCTTCCGAGCAGCTTGGCAGGCTCGCACGTTTTGTGGATAAAACTCTGCATCAGCTTACGGCCGAACTTGGCAGCGGCAAGATTGATGCGGACCCATATAAATCAGGAGACTCTTATCCCTGCAAGTACTGTGAATATTCGTCTGTCTGCGGTCATGACGGTGAAAACTTCAGATACCTCAAAAAATACACATCCGAAAAATTCTGGGAATCTATTGAGGAAGGAGATGCGGAAAATGCCTGAATTGACTTTACAGCAAAAGGCGGTCATAGATAGCAGAGGCGGCGCCCTTCTTGTCTCAGCAGCCGCAGGTTCCGGCAAGACCTTTGTTCTTGTCCAAAGGTTAATGGAAATGATGACTGACGAAAATGATCCTGCGTCTATTACAGACTTTCTCATAATTACATTTACCAAAGCTGCCGCAGCAGAGCTTCGTGCCAAAATAACTGATGAGATCCGCAAAAGGCTTCTTGAGCAAAATTCAAATCGTCACCTTCGTCGCCAGCTTACTCTTGTACACGCTGCAAAAATAATGACCATCCACGGCTTTTGCTCATCTATCCTCAGGGAGAATGCGCAAACGGTTGACATAACTCCGGATTTTCGCCAGATCGAAGATAATGAAAGCCAGACAATGATGGCTAAAGCTCTTGATGAGGTTTTGGAAAACAAGTACGCGAATATTGAAAATGACCCGGATTTTGCGGCGCTTACAGAAACACTGTCTGCCACATATAACGATAAAAAACTATGCGAAACTGTGTTCGATGCTTATGAGAAGATCCGTACCCATCCTGATATGAGCAAGTGGATGGATAAAATGGTCTCTCAGCTTGAGTGTTCAGATGTCGTTACGCCGTGGGAACAGGAGATCCTGGATTCGTGCCTGAAGGGAATAGAATACTGGATACGCCGTTATGAAGATATGATATCCGGCTGGATGCTGGGCGATGAGGCTCTTGAAAAGGCCTATCTGCCGGCGTTTCAGGATGACTTGAGTGCGATGAAAGTTTTTCGGTCAGCTCTTATCGATGGCTGGGATCAGGCGTATTTGCATAAAGAACATGTGTTTGCCAAACTGGGAAGACTGGTGAAGTATCCGGATGAGGATCTTAAACAGCGCCTTCAGGATGCTCGAAAGGGTTTCAAAACTGCCTGGGGCAAGTATGTGTCTTATTTTGATATCGAACGGGCAGAGCTTTTAAAAGACATTGAAAAACAGCTCCCTGTGGTTAAAGGGTTGTTCTCCGTTATCAGAGATCTTGACTCACAGTACAGTGCCATAAAGCGTCGTCGCGGCGCTGTTGACTTTGGCGATCTTGAACATTTATGCCTCAAACTTTTGACTGATGGTGAAGGCAGCAAAACCGAAACAGCAGTTAGTATCTCAAAGCGGTTTCGAGAGATAATGGTAGACGAGTATCAGGACACAAATGAGATACAGGACACGATAATCAACGCTGTCAGTCAAGACGGAAAAAACATTTTTATGGTAGGCGATGTTAAACAGTCCATATATCGGTTCCGCCTTGCTGATCCAACCATTTTTCTTGATAAGTATCAGAGGTTTCCTGACAGTGAAAACGCCTTAGATGGCGAAGGCAGAAGAATAATCCTTTCGCGAAACTTTCGCTCAAGAGCAGTAGTGTTGGATGCAGTCAATGATGTGTTTGAAAACATCATGTCTGAGGAATTTGGCGAAATGGAGTATGGTGATAATGAAAAGCTATACTGCGGTGCGTCCTTTGACCCGCAGCAGGATTTACCGGTTGAGTTCGATTTGGTAGATATGCAGGGTGCTGAGGATGAAGACATTGAGCGTTCTGAAGCTGAAGCCATGCATGTTGCATCGAGGATATCTCATATGCTCAAGTATGAGAAAGTCACCGATGAAGCAACAGGCGGTATGCGTCCGGTCGAGCCAAGAGATATAGCTATCCTTATGCGTGCGCCCGGTCTTCGAAGTCAACTTTATATTTCTGAGCTTGAAAAGCTTGGGATACCTTCTGCGTTTTCCGGAGGAAACTCAGGTCTGTTGGATACGGAAGAGGCAAGAATGCTTGTATCACTTTTGCAGGTGATAGATAATCCTCATCAGGATATACCGCTGATCGCTGTTCTGAAAAGTCCTCTTTTTGGATTTACTGCGGATGAGCTTGTGTCCATTCGTACCGCAGATACTTTGTCGGATTTCTATTCTGCCCTAAAGCGCAAGGCGGAAACAGATGAAAAATGCAGCGGTTTTGTTTTGGAGCTGGAACAGCTCAGACAAATGGCTGATGATCTGTCATCTGACGAACTGATTTGGGAGATATTCTGCAGAACGGATATGATCTCGCTCTGTGCAGCTATGGATAAGGGAGAGATCCGACGCAAAAACCTTCTGCTGATATACCAGTATGCACAGACTTTTGAGGATAACGGTTATCGTGGACTGTTTGGTTTTATCTCAAGATTAAATAAGCTTCAGGAACAAGGTGAGAAACTGATAGGAGCAGGTGAAGCGCTTGAAGGTAATGTAGTTACAATAACAAGCATACATAAGTCAAAAGGTCTTGAGTATCCGGTGGTTTTCGTGTGTGATCTTGCCAAAAAATTTAATTTGAAGGATACTCAAAATCCGATGCTCATCCATCGTCAGCTTGGTGTTGGATGCAATATCAGAGACATGGACCGTATGATAGAATATCCGTCTGTCATGCGGCGGGCTTGTGAGCTGAAGATGAAGCGTGAAAGCCTTTCGGAAGAGCTTCGTGTACTGTATGTTGCCATGACCAGAGCTAAGGAACGGCTTATACTCACAGCTTCTTTTGCCAACGCTGAACGTGAGCTAAAAAACGCAATGTCATCGGCAGCGGCTCCGGCTGAGCCTCAGCTGCTACTTGGCGCCGGGAGCTGTGCAAAATGGCTGCTGTATGTTATGATGAGCAGACCGGAAGGACGTCAATTGCTCGGATATGATATTGGCGTTGAAAACCATAAGAATTTCTGGAAAGTGTCGGTCGTCAGACCTGAGCTGAGTACGGTTGAAGAAGTAATTGATAAAGCAGAAGATACTCAGGATGAATCATCGCTGACGGATCTTTCCGAACGTTTTGCGTTCAGATATCCACACGAGAATGTTTCAGGAGTTCCCGCCAAGGTGACAGCGTCTGCACTGAAAGGCAGATTCATTGATTCAGAAGCATCAGAGCAGGGAAGAAGCATCAATTCAACGACAACGGTTTCATTCAAGCGCCCACAGTTTGCCCGGGAGAAGCAGCTTACTGCAACAGAAAAAGGTACTGCGGCGCATCTTGTGATGCAGTATATTGATTTTGACAGCTGTACCGATGAAGCATCTATTGCCTTGGAAATGAAGCGTCTGGCAGATTTGCAAATCGTTTCAGAGCAAATGGTAAAAGAGGTAGATCCTTCGCGAATATATAGCTTTTTTAGCAGTGATCTCGGCAAGCGATTATCACGTTCCACTCAACTTCTGCGAGAGTTCAAGTTTTCCATTCTTGCTCCGGCAGAGATGTTCTATGAGAATGCAGGTAAAGATGATCTGATGCTTCAGGGCGTTGTTGACTGCTGCTTTGAGGAAGATGGAGAGCTTGTTTTGATAGATTTCAAGACTGACAATGTATTTGGTTCTCAAATTGATGATAGAGCTGAGAGTTACAGAAAACAGCTTGATATTTACGCTTATGCGCTCAAACGGATCACCGGTAAAAATGTTAAGGAAAAGGTTCTGTATTTTTTCTCACCTTCGGTTGCGGTCAAGCTATAAAAATAAGCCTGTTGCTATTATGGCAACAGGCTTTTCGCTATAGTTATCTGTTGTTGTTCTGGCTGCGGTTCTCGTTTTTGTTTTCGTTGCGGTTCTCGTTACGGCTTTCATTTTTGTTTTCGCTGCGGTTGTTATTCTGATTGCGATTGTCGTTTCTGTTTTCATTACGGTTGTTCTGGTTACGGTTATCCATAATTGCCTCCATGCACTTGATTATTTGATTTAGACTGTTACTTCTGTCCGAACTTATTTTGTGCCGAAATACCGGGATTATATGCGGAAAAATAAACAAAAAAAGGCATAAATTGTAAAACAGTAACAAAACAGTAACGACTTACAGGAAAAAACAAAAATGACACAATTGTGCCACAAATAAAACACAATTACATCATATTTTAGCCTGAAAAAATCTTCATTATGTTGTATAATAAGCCAAAGATATAGTATGTCATATTCTCATAAACCACAAGATAATGGAGGTAGGCTCATGCCTGACTTGGAAAAGACTGCAACTAAAGTGTCCACTGAGACCGAGGCTTCTGAAAATGAAGGCAAAAAGCGAGGCAAACACGAAAAGGTGAAGGTCAAGAAGAAGAAAAAGACAAAAAAAATAGTTGTCCTTATAGTTGTTTTAGTTCTTCTTGCCGCCGCCGCTTTTGGCATTTATAAGCTGTTCTTTACTGAAGAGGAAAAGATCGCGCTTACAGATTCTACTACATACGGTTCTCTCGACCGTGCTATCGAAGGTTCCGGTACGACTGTGCCGCTTGAGAGCCTTACTGTTGAAGCAGCTTCTATGGCTGAGATCGAGGAAGTTTTCGTTTCTGCAGGCGACTATGTTCAGATCGGTGACCTTCTTTATACTCAGGACGACTCTGAAATCGACGAGCAGATAGAATCTCTTAAAGATTCGATCGAAGATTACGAAGATGAGATCCTCGAATATGAGGAAATGATCATCGAAAATCAGGACAGCATAGAGGAATATACCGAGAACATTGCTGAATATGAAGAAGAGATGAGTGAGATGTATGCCGATATGGCGGGTCTTACCATCGTTGCGCCCTATAACGGACGTGTGACCAACGTCAGTGTTGAAGCGGGTGATAACGTTACTTCCAATACTCAGCTTGCAACCATCACCAATGATGATGTGATGGAGCTGACTCAGTATTTCAGCTACGCATATGAGAATATGGTATATGTTGGTATGCCCGCGGTACTGTCTATTGCAGATCAGATGCTGAATCTGGACGCTGTTGTTACTGACGTAACATTTATTCAGCGTATGTCTGACGACGGTATGAAGTGCTTTGCAGTAACTGTTGAAGTGGAAAACCCCGGTTCTCTTGTAGCCGGCTCAACAGCTGCCTGTTACCTTGTTGCAGATGGCGGCGTAAAGGTTTATCCCGCCATTGAAGGTGACCTCGAATATGCCGGCGAAGAAAACCTCGTACCCGATGTTTCCGGTGAATTGGCTGCTGTCTATGTTTCCGACTATCAGGCTGTCCAGAAGGGTCAGACTCTGTTTGTTATCAGCAGCGATGCCATGGAAGATCAAATAGAGAATCTTGAAAAGCAGATAGAAAATGCCAAGAAGCAGATATCTCAGGCGGAGAGCCAGATAAAGACATATACAGAGCGTATCGAGTCTACTCAGGAAAAGATCGACGATACATATGAAGAGATCGAATCCGTTGAAGACAGCCGCGCAAATTACTTTATGACCTCTACCATTGCAGGTAAAGTAATGTATGTCAACATCGAATCCGGTGACCGTCCCATGGGCAACCCCATCACTATCTACAATATGGAGACAATGACTATCTCCGTAAATATTGATGAACTTGATGTTGATTACCTGTATGAAGGCATGAGTGTTTCTGTTTATCGTACCAGCGCAGAACGAACCACTGAGTATCAGGGCGTCATCACTTACATCAGCCCTGAAGCCACATCTTCCAGCGGTGTTGCTACATTCCCCGCAACCATTGAGATATACTCCAATGGTGAACTTTCCTCCGGCGTCAACGTAACATATTCCGTCAACGTTGGTGATACCGAAGAAAGTGTGCTGGTCAATGTTTCTGCTCTTCGCATGACTGATGACGGTCAGTACTATCTGTTTGTCAAGGCTGACGAAGCACCTGCCAACGTATTGGATCTTTCCGATGAAGATGTTGAGATCCCCACCGGTTTCTATCCTGTAGCCATTGAAGTAGGAAGCTCCAACAGCTATTATATCCGCGTTCTGAGCGGCGTTGATGCTGATACTGAAGTATTCCTCCGTTATCAGCAGACTGCTCCCTCTGGCGGCGATACGACCTCCAGCAGTGTTGGTGATGATGACACTACCAGCAACTTCGGTCAGCAGCAGGGCGGTATGCCCGGTCAGCAGCAGGGCGGTATGCCTGGCGGCCAGCAGGGCGGTATGCAGAACTTTGGCGGACCTCAGTCGTGATCGGGAGAACTGACCATGGGACTTATTGAAATAAAAGATATTTACAAGATTTACTCCGAGGGCGAGCCCAATGAGGTGCGCGCCCTCAACGGAGTAAGCTTGAAAGTAGATATGGGTGAATTTGTAGCCATTGTTGGCACTTCCGGCAGTGGCAAATCCACCATGATGAACATTCTTGGATGTCTGGACGTTCCTACCTACGGCGAATATTATCTTGACGGCATTTCTATCAAGGAGCGCACTGAAAGTGAACTTGCTGAGATACGGAGCCGACAGATAGGATTTATATTCCAGGGATATAACCTTATCCCATCACTGAACGTGTGGCAAAACGTTGCTCTGCCAATGAGCTATCAGGGCGTTAGAGAAAAGGAACGTTATGCAAGGGCAATGGAAGCTTTGGAATCTATGGATATAGCTTCAAAGGCAGACAATCGTCCCAACCAGCTTTCCGGCGGTCAGCAGCAGCGTGTGGCTATTGCTCGTGCTGTGGCAACCAAATCGCCTATAATCATGGCAGACGAACCTACCGGCGCGCTCGACTCAAAGACCGGTGAACAGGTTCTGAATATACTTAAAGACCTGAATGCTCAGGGCACCACCGTTATCCTTATTACCCACGACAATGGCATCGCTGCCAAAGCAAAAAGGGTAGTGCGGCTTCAGGACGGGCTTATCACTCAGGATTGCGAGGTGTCCGAATGGGTTCGATAAAAATGGCTCTTGAAGCCATAATGGATAAGAAGGGTCGTTCCTTTCTGACCATGCTCGGCATAATCATCGGTGTTGGCGCGGTTTTGATACTGGTTACCGTTGTTCAGGGCTACAATGCCGACATTATGGCTTATTATGAAAAGCTGGGCGTCAACAAAGTTGGCGTTGAAGTGACGTACTATGACCGTACAAATACGATAGATGTTACGGATGAATTCATGCAGTATGTTACAGATAAGCTTTCTGATCAGACTGTCGGTGTCACTCCCGACATTGAAACTTCCGGCACCCTGAAATACATGGGCAACAGCAATACTACTGCCGAGATACATCTTGGCAATGAACAGTGGTCTGCGTGTAATAACTTCACCCTTAACAGGGGACGTGATATCCTGACCCTGGATCTTGACAAACGTGAACGAGTCTGCGTTATCGGTTCCTATGTTGCTGAGAGCCTGTTTGGATACATCAACCCGGTAGGGGAGACCATTACCTTCAACAGTGATCCCTATGTGGTAGTTGGCGTATTCTATCAGAAGGACGGCACGACCGAAGGTTCTATGGATGATATGATACTCATACCGTACACCATGAACCGCGTTATTATGAACACCGATACTGTCACTGATTTCGTTGTAAAAGTTGATACCAGTGAACAGATGGATGGCGTTATGGCTGCTTTGGAAGACTGGCTCGGAGAGAATCTGAACACAAACACGGCTTCCTATACCATTACCGATGGCAACGAAGCTCTTACTGCCAGTGAAGATGAAACCGCATCTCTCAGCCTTGTTCTTGGCGGCGTTGCCGGTATAGCTTTGCTGGTTGGCGGCATCGGTATTATGAATATCATGCTGGTAACTGTTACTGAACGTACTCGCGAGATAGGCATTAAAAAGGCCATTGGCGCTCAGCGAAATGTTATAATCAGCCAGTTCCTTGTTGAAGCAAGCGTGCTTTCGGCAACCGGCGGTCTTATTGGTATCATCATCGGATATGTGGTCTCGTTGGTGCTCAGTAAGGCTATTTACGATCTGCTGCTTGTGCCCAACGCACTTGTAACGGTCGGCGCGGCGCTGTTCTCAGTTGTTATCGGCGTTTGTTTCGGACTCTATCCGGCGGTCAAGGCTTCCGGTTTGCAGCCTGTTGACGCTCTTAGAAGTGATTGATACCAATATTCACCGATCACAGTGTTTTTTGATATCGTTCTTATCTTTTCAGGAAAGGAATATAGCTTATGAAAAGACTTACCTGTCTGCTGCTCCTGCTGGCGCTGGTTCTCACCATTCCGGCAGCTGCCTACAGCGACATCTACGACACACGAACTGAAAGTGCAGTCGAGATACTTTCCGGTCTTGATATCGTTGACGGTTTTCCTGATGGAACCTTCCGTCCCGGCGAGTACCTTACAAGAGCACAGTTTTGTAAGCTGGCTGTTGTTGCTACCGGCAGTGCGTCTGTTGTGGACACATATCAGTATAAGACCCTTTACAGCGATGTTACCAGCACCCACTGGGCTGCAGGCTACGTCAATCTTGCCAGCACTCAGGGCATAATTAACGGCTATGGCAACGGCAAATTCGGTCCCGAAGATACCGTTAACTATGCTCAGGCTGTTACCATGATGCTCAGAATACTTGGATATTCCACATCTGATATCGGAAGCTTCTGGCCTGATGACTATACCCGTTTTGCTTCTCAGATAGGTCTTGATTGCGGTCTTGGTCTGGCTGATGAATCTCCCGTATCCCGTGGTGATGCTGCCATTCTGCTGCTGCAGATGCTTACTACCGAGAAAAAGGACGGAAGCTCTTTCTATTCCGGTCTGTCTGAAAGCTCTACGGCCACAGCTATCCTGCTTGATAACAACTGCACTTCCACCGACGGTACTGCCGGCTGTGCCAAGTTCTATGTTATCGGCTCCATGACATCCGGCACCTCGTCTGCTGCTTCTGCCGCCACCTTGACAGGCGCTACCTCCAGCACTACAGACCTGAACGCCGGTAACACTTCCTCCGCTCAAAGCAGCATGTCTTCGTCTGCTTCTACGGATACCGCGTCATCTGCCGGAACCTCATCTTCGTCCTCCGATATTATTTTGAGCGGTTCCAACACTTCCAGCGGCATGGATACTATGGGTGCTCCTAGTGGAAATTTCAGCGGCATGACGCCCGGCAACAGCATCGAGATCGTTTCCAACGCTGCCGGCAGCATAGTTTACTGCACCCAGAAAAATGGAACACTTTCCAGCTCTCTCATAGGCTGCTCCGGCGTTCTGATGA
>CAZIPP010000001.1:0-1350 GCA_964541215.1 uncultured Oscillospiraceae bacterium | reverse complement strand
CAGAAAAATGGAACACTTTCCAGCTCTCTCATAGGCTGCTCCGGCGTTCTGATGATAGGTGAGGATGACGAACTGCTCAGCTTCATCCCCGACGGAGAAATGTATGACCTTGTTTCCGGCGTTCTGATGTCTGCTTCCACCACCTCTGATGAAGGTGTTTCCGGTTGCGCACAGATTTACGCCAACGGTACAGTTAAGTATTACCGTCAGTCTTCCACGGCTTCCGCTTCTGATGTAGGCAAAAACGGTATCCTGCTCGTTTCCAAAACCGGATACAGCATCGGCTTTGCCGCGGATGACACATATGATTACGATACCGTCTCTTCCGCTATTCTGTTGGATAATGATATAACCTCCAACCTTGGCTATAAGCATAGTGCCATGTTCTATGTAAATGGCAGTATCGTATATTACACCCAGCTTGAAACTCTTGACAGCGACCTTGTTGGCTGCTCCGGCACCATCGTTTCTGACAGCAACGGCAATGTTACTTCCTTTGTAACAGATGGCGATGAATATAGTCTTGTCTACTGTGCAGTTCTGGCGACTTCCACCGAGTCTGATCGTGGTGAGAATGACTGCATTATGATAGTTGGACCTTATGGTGTTGATTATTACAACAACGGAACGACCTTCAATTCAAGTATTGCAGGCTCTACCGGTATTTTGATACTGAACGAGAATGACTACGCTGTCGCTTTTGCATCAAGCGCAAAGAACGATTCGTATGATGTAGAAATTCTTGAAGATGTATATCTTATTTGTGACTACGAATTGGATGACATGTCTGACTATGGTGACAATGATTCCAGCAGTTATCGTGCTGTTATTTATCAAGCTTCTTCCGGAAGCAGCTCTTCTGCCATGGGCGGCATGAGCAGTGGATCTTCTTCTTCGCTCAAAACATATGCAACCAAGAGTCATTCATTGTTCAAACAGTGGAGAGGCTGTAGCTATGGTACTGCTTATATTGTTGACGATGTTCTTATGTACTTCGACGGTGAGTCTTGCGCTGATGTCGCAGTCACTGTAAGCAGCAAATCCAGTGATTATAGTTCCCGTTTGTACTACAATTCTGGTGATGATTATTTCCGCATAAGTTCATCGACACCTGTTCTTTATATTGACGAAGATTCTCGTGCTATTACTTCTGGTACCTGGTCTGGCATCTGCTCTGATCTTATCAATGAAAAGGTATATGTTTACTTCTATAAAGATGATTTGATTTTCGTACTTTATAATGACGTAATTGAGACTGTCACTGGAAATCCAAGCGGTGAAGATGGTGATGATGGATATTACGGTGCTGGACGCTCGGAAGGTAATAGCGAATAATGTCGCAATTCCCGG